>CAVBGZ010000082.1:0-12632 GCA_963595075.1 Waltera intestinalis | reverse complement strand
TATTTAATCACTTCACCATCGCTTTGAGATTGAATAAGTTCGAACAATTCATCATCTAATAAGATTGCATCATTATATAATGTCATGACTTTTTTATATTGCTCTTTATCAAGAATAAAAAAAGTAGATAATTCTTTATTTGCGTTATACACAGAACCTATTCCCTTATTTGTAGCATTTGCGGAACCAGAAATACATCTACATTTATCAAAAATATAGGTTTTAGCATGCAGTGAATAGTCGATATAAATATCCCAAGAATGCGATTTGCAAAAATTATAGATTTCTTTATCCGTTGCACCCGATGATAAATCAGAAGGCAAAAATCGAACTAATAACTTCTTCTTTATATTTGAATTACAAAGAGAATCGATAAACTCTAAAGTACTAAGTTTGCAAAATGCACTGATAATATTGATATCTCCCTTTGAATTAGGAATTTCTATTTTTAGTTTATCCAACACTTCTTGTGAAATCAAAATTTCATCCATATCATAATTGGCCTTTTATATAATTTTTCAAAAGAACATTGATGCTGTCCACAAGTTTATCCATATTTTTTTCATCAGTCATATGAAGTTTATATATTGATTTGACTAATGCTGCCAAAAACAATTCAAAAGTTAATTTCATTTTGTCATTAGTATAAGAAGAGATAACGAAAGATGTATAAAATGGGTGATCCTTATTGATTATTATCTTTAAAACACCTAGGTCATAATCATAGTCGATAAATGTTCCTCTTTGTCCGCAGCTCTTGTAGGAAATTCTAGTATTCGAATCAAGATATTGCTTAACTTGTTCATCCGTTAATTCAGAAGTTGTATCAAACCCTTCAGAAGCAAGTTCCTTTTTAACAAGTTCTTTTATCTCAGGAGTTATTTCTAAAGGAGTTCTTTGATTTTCTACAACAATATCTGGATTTTCACTTTCAGCATTTTTAATTGTTTCAGAAACGGCTGTGGTAGTTGTTTGAGTCCCATTTGATCTTGAGCCTTTTCTTCTTTCTTGATTTGCAATAACCATCTTATTAATGGTTCCCTTAACAATATCACGGAGCTGAGCCCATAACGGTTCATCGCCATCATAGTCCTGAAGATCATCATCGCTAATTTCTTTCAAAACCACTTGTTGTTTATTATTAGAAATTCCAAACGCTTCATCAAGTTCCGGAGTAAAGGAAATTTCGCATCCCCACCATCTATGGAAAGGATTATTCTCGTTAGAAAAGAAATCAAAATCGCCGAAATCTATTTCTCTTTTTTGTCTAATTATGGAAATTCCTTGATTTGCAAGTGCACATTTTCCATAAGGCAACGATCCAGGATTTTTAGTAATTATATGTTGATCATAGTATTTTTCTTTAACAATAGAAAAACGAATTGTTACAGTGGAATATTTTTTTGTGCCATCTTTATCAAAATAATACACCTCTTTATTAACTATACCCGTTTTATTTTCTTCAGTAACATATGGTTCAAACATTGTTTCCGTATAACCACTTTCTTCATTATATGGTTGGCAATTTGCATCAGAATCGCTTATCGATTCTTTCATGCAAAATTGACTTTTTTTCATTAAAAACAATGGATCGTTCGGCAATATTGATTTGAATGTACTAAAGTCATGTTGTTCAACCGTACATATTACAACACTGTTATCATTAAGCATCCATCTATATTTTCTTCCTAAATCAAATGAAATATGACGACTACATGTATTCCACTGTTTATGCGTAACTCTATCGCATTTAGGCCATATGACTAGAGTTCCATGTTGTGAAAAATCATGAGTCTTCTTACCATCGTTGAAAGTAATAAATTTTTGATATTCTTCAGGGATTGATTCAGCATCGGGACCAAAAATTTTTGTTTGCTGGCCATTAGTAACCAAATCTAAATCAATAAAAACACGTTTTGCATTTTCGTAGCCATTCTGCCAAGAATAAACTTCAACTCGGGGAGAAACGCTAAAAGAAGCTTGCGGTAAGCCTACACCATATCTTCCCATACCTTTTCTAGCAGATCTTGTTGAGAATCCAATTTGTAAACATTTTGAAAGAATATCATCCGACATTCCATCTCCATTATCAAGAATGGCGAATTTAGTTATCTTTTTTTGGTCAAAAACTAAATCTTGAGATCCGATAATAAAAACGTCTTTGGCATTACCTTCAATAGAGTTATCTACAATTTCTGCAATTGCATTATATGTAGTCTTATAACCCGTACTTCTTAAACCATCAGCAATAGTATCTACTTTATATAATTCTTCTCCATTTGTTCCTTGTTCCATTTTAATTACCTCCAATATTCGTTGAAATGGTCAAACGCTTTATTTTCATCATATGCCTTTAAATTTTCTTTAATATCAATCAATAAGCATTCTTCATTACCGCCCATCCTTTTTCCTCTTAAACCTCTGCCAATCATTTGGCTATATAGAATTACAGATTTTGTCGGCCTTGTTATAAAAACACATTGAATGTTCGTTGAATCAAATCCAGTCGTCAAAATATCATAGTTAATGATAATATTAGTAGTATTGGATCTGTCTTTAAAATCTGAAATAGCCTTATCTCTTATCTTAGAAGGTAAATCTCCATACACCAATGAATTTGGTATATTCTCCATTTTTAAACAAGCTGAAATCAATTTCGCATGCGTAACTGAACAAGCAAAAACAATGGTTGGAATATTATTGGCGTTTAGTTCTTTTAATTTATTTAAAATCACAATATTTCTAGCTTTAAGCATTGAAATCTTATCAATCAAATCTTTATCAAAGCTTTCTTTATTATTATTTAATTGATGTTCAATTTCGTGCCTTATAGTATCATCAACATTGTAAACCAATTCTTCTTTTTTTAATTTTGATAAAACACCTATATTTTGAAAATACTTGATGATACTCTTAGGAGCTTTCGTATTTGCAGCTTCTAAAGGTTCCATACTCAATTTATTTACCAAAGGAATATCAATTTCAATTGAGCGATCAAAGAATTCAGAAAACTTTTGATTTTCAAATGAATAATCAGTTGTTCTTCCTGGTGTAGCAGTAAGACCTATAAAATCTCTCTTGATTGATTGATTGGTGAAATCCTTAACAATTTCTTTCGTTTTAGGGGCACCAATTTTATGACATTCATCGTAAATAGTTAAAGTTGTATGCTTCAATATATTATTGTAAACATCATTCTTAGACTTCTTGAGTGACATAAGTGATTCAATAGTTATAAATAGCATTCCTGAATTTATACAATAATCACCAGTACACCAACTTTTTTCAACGAAAATATCGTAAGAACCTAAGTGACCCCATACATCTTTAAATGTGGACAAAGCCTGTTTTAACAATTCGTTAGTATGAGCAACCCAAACGACAATAAACTGACTTTTATTATCTTCATGCATAGTATTTAAATAATTAGTAATTATATGCATGGTTGTTTTAGTTTTTCCTGTTCCAGTAGGCATATGAATTAAAATTTTTCGACCATAATTTAAATTTCTATTTAATTCATATACTGCTTGTTCTTTAATTGCATATTGATAATTAAGCAATTCAAAAAAACGCTTTGATGAGCAAGAAATAATTTCTTGCTTGCATTCATCAAAATTATCCTCCCAAGAAAAATCAGGAGAATTAAGATACTTCGTAAATAGTTTTTTATAAAAGTCATTTTGCTTAAGTGGAACTTTACTAGCTTTATCCGCTAATTCAGCATAATCATCCGATTTAGATTCTAGTAGATCTTGAAGAACGTCTTTATCTAAACAGCGAAAGAAACTTTTTCTGAATTTATCATCACTAAACAAATTAAAGCCATTTCTCGTACTAACCAAAATATCAATCAACGAAGATCTCGTATAAAATTCTTCATCTGATGACCATTCAATCAAAGCGTTATAAAGATCATTTCCTATAAAATTCTGAACTGTTTGCTTTGAAAATTTACTAATTATTTTTTTAAAATATAAATAATCCATCAATAACACCTCCAAACACCATATTAATTGAAATAGTTAAATGAATATTTTTTTCAAATTTCAGAAAATCATATAGTGCAAATCAATGGCATCATTCTTTAGTAACAATAGAATGTTCCTAAATGACATTCCTTCATTTGATAATAATGTTAAAAACATCTCTTCTACTAAATTTATAAAGACATAAATATTATAGTCTCTTTTTTACTTTTAAACTACCCATTAAGTGCGGCTATTCTTCTTTATCAATCTAGAATTTATTAGCATATAATAATTTTACAACGTATTCAAAGCTTCAATAAGCTTATCTATATCATTTTCAATATTAAAAGCGCCTAAACTGATTCTAACCGTTCCATTAAACTTGTTTGACCCAATAAATTCATGAACAAACGGACTGCAGTGGTAACCAGTTCTAACAGCAATATCGAATTCATTTGATAAAATGCTTCCGATATCAGCAGGACTATATCCTTCTATATTTATAGAAACGATGCCCAATAAATCATCATCTTTTTCAGGCATATAAATAACTATATCTTCGATATCTCTAAGTCTATTAATTAAGAGTGAAGTAAGAGTTCTTTCATGTTTGAAAACATCATTGTTCTTAAGCCATTTTATACTTTCATGAAGTCCGTAGATAGCAACTATATTTGGAGAACCAGCTTCAACTCTTCCATAGCCTTTTTCAGGCATATAATGATTCAACGAATCTGAACCAGTTCCACCACTTTTTGTAACATTCAATAAACTAAAATCTTTAGCAACGATTCCCGCTATACCAAATGATGCATATAAGCTTTTATGACCTGCAAATACGCAAAAATCTACATTTTTTAAATTTGGATTTACTACACCGAAAGCCTGAGCAGAATCCAATACAGTAAGGCCTTGATACTTTTTAGCTAATTCAAATATATTTTCATAATCAAGCATTAAGCCAGTTACATTGCTTATTTGAGAGACAAAGACTGCTTTAGGTTTCTTTATTGCCATCATTTCATCTAATTTCTTCAAATCAGGATGCCAAGTTTTCTTATCAAAAGGAATCAATATGATTTCTATTTTCTTTTCTTTTTGAATTTCAAAAAGTGGTCTCACAATTGCATTGTGTTCAAATGGAGAAATGTAAACCACATCTCCATCATCCAATTGAAGACCATTAATGACGACATTTAAGCATTCCGTAGCACTTGATAAAAAAGCAACATTATTAGCATCAGCATTAACGAGTGAGGCAATTTCTTCCCTCGTTTCGTCAATAATTTTTGTAACCTCTTGCGCCTTTTTATAATTACCTCTTCCAGAATTAAAAGCTAAATTTCGATTTGCGAAATCGAGGGCCTTATAAACTTCCTCAGGTTTAGGGAATGTCGTTGCACTATTATCTAAATAAATCATACGTGACCTCCTATAACAAATCTTTAAGCAATGTCAGCAAGACATTTGCTTTTTCTTTAGAAGATACGCTTCCAGAAAATTCATCTAAAACACTCTCAATGTTATTTTTTAACAAAGAGGACATTCCACTTACTTCTTCTGTTTGATTTAGCAACGAACCGATTGAATCAGAAGATTCTGAAATCACATCAGAGGATTCAATGGCGTTTTTGAATTTCTTTAAACTTTCAATAAGCGTAGGTAGTTTATCGTTGTCCCAATCCTCAACATGCTGAGAAGTGACAATCTTCGCTAATTTATCTACACCTTCATTATCATCATAAGAGAATTCAAGATTTATCAAAATGAATATGCTTTTATCTTTTTCTTCAAGAACTGGTTTCTCATTTTGCTTTAATTTGCTATCAATAAAGTCTTTAAAACCAGTTTTCAAGCTCGACTGCTCATCAATACCAAAGATTTCCTTAATGGCTGAAATAATCTTTTTATAGTAATCAAAAAGAAGAACATCCTTGTTTTCAACGATGTTTTTGATTGAATTAAATACTTTACTATAACTTTTCGATTTGAATATTTCTAAAGGCTTAACAAAAACAGATTCATATGGATTTACATCGAATGTCATAAATAATGATTTGTATTCGATTAACCCTGTATCTAAGGACAAATAATTATTTTTCTTTGTACAAACTCTGATGATTTGAGGTAAACCGATGAAGAATTTTTTGATACTCTTCGATAAGTTTAACGTATCTCGTCTAAAGTTGTCTTCACTATCAACTTCAAACAGCGTAAGCATTTTGTTTAAATACTCTTTTTGCTCAACTGATCCTTTTGCGAAAGAAATTTGATAGTTTTCATTCTTTACAGCTTTAACAATGTTTGAAGAATTAAGTTCAACTTCCTTTTGCTGATAATAGATAATAGCGTTATCTGATAATTCAGAAATCGCCATAGCAAATATAATGGGTAAAACACCATCTCTAACACCATATGGTGAATAAGAAAGATAGTTTACAATATCTTTTACTACTAGTTTGTCGCCATTAGACTGAAGAAGTTTTTCCTTGATCGATTCGATTGTTGTTCTTAAATTTTTAGAACTCTCATTATCAGAAAGCAGAGCGTTATTACTATCTAATACGGCATACTTAATGGAACCTTCTGGGCTTGTCTCTGAATATGGGAAGTCTTTTTGACCATCTAAAAGCCAATCAATGACATGGTTGATAGCTTTCTGATACTGAGTCGTTACTTCCTTTTTATTCATCAACTCATTATTAAAAATAAGTTTGAATGGATAGATATCGTCCATAATTTCAGAAAGCAATAGATTAAATGATGAATCATTGCTCTTCTTGCAATTGTTGTATTCAAAATTGAGTTCGAAATATTTATTGATCAAATTTTGAACATCTGCATGAATCTCTTGTATGATCAAATCCACCTGACTTAAAACGATTTCATCCAAGCCTTTTTGTTTTTTGAATTCCTTTAAGCAAGCTAAATACGTCAAAGATTCATAGAATACTTTATCTATTGTTTCTCTAGGATATTTGACAACGATTCTTTCATCGTTAATGGATTTCAATTTATCGCTGATATCTTTATCATTCATCTTTTCCTTCAATAGATAAACGATTAATCCATCGCAATAATTCTCTTCGAAATAATAATTAAAAGAAGGAATCTTCAAGAAATCATCTTCGGTCATGAAGATAATATTGTAAAAACGAGTTATCTTATTTTCCTCATTATATTTTCTTGGCAAGACATATCTTTTCTCATTTAATTCGTTAGCGATATCTGCAAATTTCAGATTCTTGCACTTTGTATTCTTTAGTACTTCTACTTCTTCATCAATTTGCTTTGAACTTGATAATGCAAAAGACAAATAATGACTGATTATGTTTTCACGAACATAATGTTTCTCGACTAAGGAATTGATAACAATGCGAACATCGTTCTCAGGCAATTCCAACGCCAATGAAATTGCTTTAGTCGTTGGTGGTAATTCATCGAAATTGTTGATGATAGTAATTATCGATAAGATCTTGATGATTTTCTTTTCATTTTCGATTTCAAGTTTTGATAAAATTGATTCGGTTCTATACCAAATATTCTTTAATTCACTTGAATCTTCTTTTTTGAAAAGTTGGCTGAAATAGTCATAAACCTTATCAACATTAAATAATCCTTGTGCTTGTGAATGAATGAATGAATTGAAAGAATCATCATCTGTATCGGATAAAAATGTAAATAAAGTTCTCTCATTTTGAGCAACCAACTCGCAAATCTGAACTAATGAATAAACTGTCAATGGATTCAAAGGGAAGCAATCTTTAAATAATATTTCCTGCAAAGATTTATCTTTGAATGCATTTAAAGAACGCATCTCATTCGTAAAATCAGTATGATCATTTACGTAATCATTAATGAGAGAGTAAACATTATCTTTTCTAATTAAAGCCGAAGAAATCAACTGATAGTTTTCATTCAAACTTCTATTGAATTTGATTTCCTTAAATCGACCTTCAACAGTTTTAAAAGAATCATTTGCATTGTTGTTCTTTTTATCAGACTTGTAGAGACCAATACTCTTATGTGCTACGCAGCATAAATGAATTTGGCTTTTCTTCCCACTTCTAGAAGCAAGCTCGGCGAAATCTTGGACAATCTTCAAATCCTTCATCAAGTCTGAAGAACTGCTTTCTAAGAATTTTGAAAATTCATCAAAAACAATAAAGAGACCTGTATATCCCTTCTCACTTAAAGGTGACAATATTTTCGAATAGGTTTTAATAACATCGTTGTTAACCAAAGGATTGAACCCTAAACCAACATTGATGCAGTTATAAAGATTCTCGAATTGTTTATAGGCTACAGGAGATAGATTTTTTA
Organism: Waltera intestinalis; assembly: GCA_963595075.1. Taxonomy (GTDB): domain Bacteria; phylum Bacillota_I; class Bacilli_A; order Erysipelotrichales; family Erysipelotrichaceae; genus Holdemanella. The sequence goes on along the minus strand of CAVBGZ010000082.1, from coordinate 4,338 downwards.
ATCCTTTCTTCAATTCTTTCAAATCAACCTTGTTTACTTCAATACATTTCTTCAATGTCTCTTCTTTTAAATCTTCTCTAGATTCCCATTTTGATAAAACGTTCAAGCAAACGTCATAGACTGATTCAGGGATGATATCTCCTAATTTTTCACGCTTAAGAGCTTCATTCAAAGCCAATTGGAATGATTGAGTAATATTGTCGTAGTTGGAATTAATAATGATAGGAAGCAAACTAATATTTTTGGCTTTGACTTCTTGTAACATATCAAAAAGTTCAGAGTCAACTTTCTTAATCTTGTTAACAAGATTCTCCCAGGCTTTTGTATCTTTGTTTTTTCCTAACAAGAAAGTCAAAACAAGTAAAAGGAATGATTTTCCTTTTCCATAAGGACCAACTAGAGTTGTTGAGTAATCCTTTGATTCACCAAGAGCCGTTTTGATGTATTTTTTTATGACATCGCAAATGTCGGTAGTAGGAATATATTCATCTATCTTTTTTTCGTTTCCTAGATCCAATTCTAAATTTATGGAAGCTTGGAAGTTTTTATTTATGGATATGAAATCTGAATAACTCATCTTTTGCCTCCAAAATTCATTTCAAATAATTCAGCGAGTCCTAATTTCTTTTCAAAATAAACTGTGTTTAATCCTGCTGTTTTATTGATGGTTAATAAGCCATTTCTCTGTAATTCATCTAAATATTGAAGATAGGTGTTTTTATCTAAATTGAAGATAAAACATGGATTTTTTTCTTCATAAATAGAGTCTTCAATATTGAAAGAATTAAAGTTATACATCTGAGAAATACAGTAATATACAAGCAAAGAAGACAACTTGTTATACGATGGTCTTTCTTTTTCTATAGAACCAGCATTTTTCTTGACTAATTTCAAATTTGATAAAGGACAGATATAGTTATCTTCTGGATTTATGACTGTCTCTTCATTGATGTATGATTTCAAGAAGACACTCAGATCATCATCGATGTAATCTTCTTTAACCGCATTACCCTCATCCTTAAACTTTTCATCAAAAAACTTAATCAAATCATTCTTTTTCATTTTCTTGATGTTCGAATTGAAGAAATAATAAAAGATAGGACAATCGTATTTATTAGTGCTCAAATTATAATGAATCAAATACCACGTAAAATCAGATTCAAAATATGGGTCATGTTTTAAAATAATTTCTCCAAACTTGGATAATTCAGTTTTAGTTGTTGAAACTTTAATTACACCGGAAGCTTGTAACCAATATTTCAATGACTTGGCCATATTTGTACCGATTCCAAGCATTCTAGATCCATTATTTTTAGAGAATACATTCTCTTCACTTCTATTTATGGTATTCAAAGCTTTTTCGAACCATCCATCACGAATATAGAAGCTCTCGTTTTTCTTGAATTTGTATGTATTTACAGTACCCATTTTATTCTGACTCCTTCTTCGTTCTTAAAACCTTTTTCATATAGCATCCGCCATCAAAATGTTTTACACATTCTAAGCATCCAACGCATTTTTCCTCATCGATTGTGTATTGAATTGTATTGTTACCCACATGTCCTTTATCGGTGTTGAAGACTTTCAAAGCATTGAATTTACAAACACTCTGGCAATAAGAACATCCGATGCATGTTTGATATTTAGTTATTTGATTCTTAACACATAAAGCCATTTCTTTTTGATCCTTAAATGGCTTTGCAACCTTTATAAATGTTACTTTTAGAAGATTTGTCCCCATTCTTCCACTAAGTTTCATAATCGGTTCACCTGTGAATTTAGAAAGAACATAAACTTCATTCAATCTCTTGTTTCCGATTTCAAAATTGAGTTTTCCAAATGGTTTGAATAATGTATATAAATTCTCTGATATTTCTCTACTTAAATCAAAATTGATGCTAGATTCATCAAAGGCACAAGGTTTAAAGGATACAACAGCATTTTTACTGTGTTCTAGGCCATTTCCACCTTGTCTAGCTTTCCAATTTCCTTCATCAACATATTCTTTCCAATCTTCTTTACCAACTTTCTTAGCAAAGTTATAAAGCATATTTCTAAATTTATTGAACTCATCATTCATATAAATAGATGATAAATATCCAGACCAATCACTGTTGTTCGGACAACACCAACATCCAACTCTTGAGAATCCTTCTCTATATGCATTATTAAACGGAATCTTATTTGTAAGAATATAAAGCCATACATCAAAGTCAGTCCAATCGATGATTGGAGATGCAACCTGCTGCTTTGAAATCTTAGGACTATCCGTATCCCTATCGTATTTGCTACGAGCTAAAGATTCTGCTCTTCTTATCCCTTGGAAAGAAAGAATTCTAGTTTTATTTTTATATAACTGCTCGATCTTCTTTGTGATTGCACCCGTTTTGAAAATAGTACAACACCATCTCATAACTCTGCTTGGTGGCCCTACCACTTCACATAAGTCTTCAAAATCTTGATCGTTGTTCTTTGCAACTAAAAGAGGTGTTCTAGGGAACCTTTTCTTAAATTCAACAATATAATCCTTCGATTCAGGATATTCTAAAGTTGTATCGCCATAGATGTGTGGAACGCTCTCATTTCCTAGTGCTCTAATGACTAAATTGCTTGTAACTGTCGAATCTTTACCGCCACTAAAGGAGACAAACATCGAAGATGAATCAAATTTAGATGCTCTGTTAGAAATATAGGATAAAGCTTCATCAGTTATAAGATTAAGATGATTTTGATTTGCAGAAACGAATGCCTTGATATGGTCGTTATCAAAGTCAGAATCAACATACGTTTGATTCTTTTCTTTTAATTCATCAAGTATTTTGATTATCTCTTCAGGTTCTTTTTTTCTCATCTCCTGATAAGAAAATCTAACTTTCTTGCCATCGATAACGTAATTGCTTGAACCTGTACACCATATGGAAGAATTTGCATATTTAAAAGGTTCGCCTTCAAGAACTTCTAAAAGTAAACGTTCCTGAGCAAATACAGGTCTTATATCCGATCCTATTTTTACGCATTTATTATGACAAATTTCACATTCATCATTATATGTAGGACAATTGCAATGCTCGCAGTAGTAAACGCTCATTTCAACGAGTTTTGTCTTTTGACCACAAACAGGGCAAACACTACTATTACATATTAAGTTGTCGCAATGTTCACATTGATATCTTTGCATCAAAAAACCTCCCCGCGAACAAAATCCCCTCCGATTTCATTCTATTAGGGAGTCGAATCTTATTCTTACTCTAATTTTACCACACTCATTGGACTTTTTAAACAGGGTTCAAAAATAAAGTCCAAAGAATTATAAAATAATGATAAATCTTGTTTTAAAAATCAGCTTTCTTGTCACTCATTCACTAAATAATAGTATAAATACATTGTTAGCAACTATACATTTTTATCTGTTCAAAACTCACTTAATAATGTCAACGAAAAATCTTAACCTTTTCAGTCGCAGAAGAGAAAGCTAGTTTTTGTAGCTAATATTATTGATTCAAAAAGTCACATTTCTTTACGTTTTTTAAGTCGCACATCTTCTTCGCTATGTAAAAAATTGTCTAATATTTTTTCGTTTCGGTCATAAGCGTGACAAATCAGTAAAGTAGATTTCACCACAAACTTAAAAGGAGCCATAAAACTTCATTTACTTTGTCTCCATTGAATTCATGATTTGTATTGTTCATATATTTATGTCCTCTTTTCTAAAAAAAGTGGTCTCATTTTATAGCTTGTGCTTATCACGACAACTTATTACCCGATTTCGCATTGATTCTAGGTAATAAGTACTCCCTATTCTTTCACTACAAGTAAAGCCAAGGTCCTGTGAATAAAAAATGAAAAAGGAAACTGAATTAAAGGCTTCTATTTTACTTCGCAAAGAATAATTGGATGGTTCTCCCAATAATGGTCTATATTTTCCTCTTCTAGTAACAGATTTCTTCTTGACGCTATATATTTCTTCAGTAATTTTGAGACATTTGTTCTGTATTCATTGTTTATTTCGAACTTTTTTTCTTGGTCATAAACGTTATAGGCGAAGACTATTTTTGATGAGTTATAGTCTTCTAAGATTTTGAGCCTATCGAATTCGGAGAAAAAATAATCATAATCCGCCTCATCCAAAGAATGACCAAATACCACCAAATATTGGAAAGGTTTTTTTCTAGCTTCTTCGTCATTTTCATTTTTTAGATTTTTTTGCCGGCTTACTTTTGTGAATTTGAAAGTTGGATCATCAGACATTACACCATCAGAATTGATACCGAAAATCGGGTTCGAAGTATCACCATTTATATGAACTAAATTCTTACATAGATTTTTCAGCCGGTAATC
>CAVBGZ010000081.1:0-13007 GCA_963595075.1 Waltera intestinalis | reverse complement strand
TGCATACGTTGCAAAATAAGCATAAAAATCACTTGACCAATGCATATCTTGTAAAATTCCTTCGGAATCATTGGAAGGACGTACACCTAAATATTCTTCGTATTTATCAGCCCACACTTGATTTAAGGTATCATAATTTACATTTCCATTCGCAATATCTTTCTCCAATTCATAACGAATTAAAATATGTAACGGATACGTAAGCTCATCTGCCTTTGTACGAACCAAAGAACATTCAACTTTATTTAACATTTTATAAAAGTCATCGAAAGACGTATTCATAAATTCCGGGAAAATTTGTACAAAATCAGGATACATTACTTGCCAAAAAGCTCTTCCCCTACCTATATAATTTTCAAGTAATCGAGATTGGCTTTCTTGGGCGGCTGCACCACAATGTGTCAATAAGGTTCCTTCATAGTCCGCATTCATTTGAAGAGTATATAAGGCATGACCAAATTCATGAATCGTTGAAATAGGTGCCTTTGTTACATCGTTTTCATAATAATGAGTCGTAATACGTAAATCATTATGCGATAAACCGTGAGTGAATGGATGTTCTGTTGTTTCAATATAGGTTCTTGTTGGATCGTATTTTAAGAATTCTAAGACTTTATTCATAAATTTCTTTTGACGCTCTACATCATACGTTTGATGAAGAATCGAATCATCCATTGGTTCTAATGTGTTGATCTTTTGAATAAGTGGAACTAGCTTTTCTTTAATGGTTGTAAAAAATGCATCATATTCTTTTTGTGTTAATCCAGGTTCATACTCATTTAATAAAACATCATATGTATTTGTACCATCACATTTCGGATTGTACTTCTTTGTCATTTCAAGCTTTTCTGTCATAATCGCCTTTAAATGTGGCTTAAAATGTTGATAATCTTGATTCTCTTTTGCCTCATGCCAAGCAAGTTCTGCATCTGCTCTTGTTTTGACAAAATGAGCGTAAACATCACTAGGAATATTCTTTGAATTTTCAAGTTGTTCCAATCTTTTTCCAACCTCAATCTTTTCATCACCATCCTCTAATTGAGAATAGTATTCTTTTATTTTCTGATACATATCTGGATCATTTTCTAAGATAAAGGCTTGTTTAGAAAGTCTAGATAACATTTCATTTGAGTAGGGAATTCCTTTTTTAGGGGCAAATGTACTTTGTTCAAAATAAATAGTGGAATGGGCTAATTGAAAGGCGGCAAGCGTTCTTTCGTATTCTTGATAGAAAGGTTCAAATTTTAACATGGTTTCCTCCTTATAAGAAAAGGACCATATAGGCCCTTAGTCTAAGTTGTATAATTTTGTGTATTTTTGAATTAAATAATCTGTATAGTAATCAGGATTGAAAGGCTCTCCAGACACTTCTTCTACAATTTCAGCCATTGATTTGCTGGCGGCATAATGGTGAACATTCTTTTCCAACCAATTTGTGATTTCTTCAAAATGATTTGTCAACAATGCCTTTTCTACATCGATTTGTTTTTCCATTGTCGCATAGATTTGTGCTGCATAAGCACTACCCAAGGCATATGTAGGGAAATATCCTAAATAACCTGTAGACCAGTGCATATCTTGCAAAATACCTTCACTATAGTTTTGAGGTCTTACTCCTAAATATTCTTCATATTTATCAGCCCAAATTTCAGGTAACTTATCATAATCTACGTTTTGACTGGCAATATCTTTTTCCATTTCATAACGAATCATAATATGTAATGGGTATGTTAATTCATCCGCTTCTGTACGAACTAAAGAACATTCTGTCTTATTGATCATATCTACTAGATCATCAATCGATACCTCTTTAAATTCAGGGAATAATTCAACAAGCTTTGGATAGTTGGCTTGCCAGAAAGCCTTGCTTCTTCCGATATGGTTTTCTAAGAATCGAGATTGCGATTCATGAGCAGCTGATCCGACCGCTTCACATAACATGGTTCCTTCATAGTCAGCATCCATTTGAAGACCATATAGTGCATGTCCATATTCATGTACGGTGGATAGAATGGCACTTAAGAATTGGTCTGGATAATAGTGTGTTGTGATACGTGTATCATTGTGTGAGAAGAAATCTGTGAATGGATGTTCTGTCGTAGATAGATAGACTTTTCCTGGATCCACCTGCATGTACTTACAAATTTCATCCATGAACTTTTCTTGGCGAGCCAAATCATAAGTGGCATGTAAAGGGGCATCATCGATTTGTGGCTTTTCTTTGATCTTTTGAATTAAAGGTACAAGCTTTTCCTTTACATTCTCAAAGAACGCATCATATTTTTCTTGTGTCATCCCTTTTTCATATTGATCTAATAATAAATCGTAAGCGTTGTTTCCATTGAATTTTGGTGAATATTTTAATAAATTCAATGTTTCTTTCATGATGGCTTCTAAATGAGGTTTAAAATGTTCATAATCATTATTTTCTTTTGCCTCATGCCATGCAAGTTCTGAGTCTGCTTTTACTTTTACATAATGAGCATAAACATCGCTAGGAATGTTTTCTGAGTCTGCCAATTTTTCAAGTCTAAAATCAATTTCCTTTTTTTCTAGACTTCCTTCAGGCAATGTTTTGGCGTATTCTTTAATTTTTTGAATGGTTTCAGGATTGTTTTCGATTTGAAAAGCTTGTTTCGACAAGATCGAAAGCATCTCATTTGAGTATGGGATTCCTTTCTTTGGAGCAATGGTCATTTGCTCAAAATAAATCGTAGAGAACGCAAGGCGAAAGGCGTCAAGTGTCTTTACGTATTCTTCATAAAATGGTTCAAATTTTAACATAGATAAAAACTCCTCCTGCGTGTATTGTAGCACCTTACTAGAAAGATTGAAAATGTTTTCAACTTAGGATTGTGTTAAAATACAAACAAGAAGGAAGGAATAGATATGAAAGAGATTTTGTCACGTACAAGTATAAGAAAATATAAAGATATTCCTTTAAAAAAGGAAGAGATTCAAAAGATTTTACAGGCTGGCTTTAGTGCTCCAAGTGCTGCGAATAAACAACCTTGGCAATTTATTGTAGTAGAAAATAAACAAACTTTGTCTGATTTAAGTAGAATGACACCTTACGCAAAACCTTTAGAAAATGCCGCATTAGGTATTGTAGCTTGTGCAGATTTAAATGTTGGAATTAATATTGATTATTGTCAACAAGATATAGCGGCGGCTACAGAAAATATGTTGATAGAAGCCAATCATTTGGGGGTTGGTTCTTGTTGGCTAGGCGTATATCCTGAAAAAGAAAGAATGCTTGCGGTGAATTCATATTTTAAACTTCCAAAGGGCATTATTCCTATGTGGATGATTTCATTTGGATATCCGGATGAAGATGGTAAAATAAAAGAGAAGTGGAATGAGGAAAGGATACATTATGAGCAATATTAATTTTGAAGCGTGTAAAAGTGATGAACAATTAAAGGAATTGGCAGATTTTGCGAAAAGCATTTGGAATGAGTATTTTCCATCTTTAATCACACAAGATCAAATTGATTATATGTTAGATAAATTTCAAAGCTATCCTGCCATGTATGAACAGGTAAAACATAATCAATACCATTATTATTTGGTGAAGAATGGGGATGAAAAGATTGGCTACATTGGTTTACAGAATCAACCGGATCGTTTATTTTTGTCAAAGTTCTATTTAAAAAAGGATGCCAGAGGACATCATTATGCGAGTGATATGTTTGAATTTGTAAAACAGAAGGCGGATGAATATTGTTATCAGGCAATCTATTTAACTTGCAATAAGGGCAATAAACATAGTTTAGATGTCTATGAGAAATTTGGGTTTCAATGGATTGATTCGGATGAAACGGATATTGGTGAAGGCTATATCATGGATGATTATATCTATGAATATCGTATGAAGAAAATCTAGGGGCACATGCCCTTTTTTGTTGCACTTATAAATAAACTAAATTATAATTTAGTAAATCATAACTTAGTTTATTTGGAGGCAATATGTTTGTAGGTAGAGAAAAGGAATTAGAAAAATTAAATTCGATGTATGCTTTAAATGAATTTCAATTTGCGGTCATTTATGGAAGAAGGCGTGTTGGAAAAACAACGTTGATTCGAGAATTTTTGAAAGATAAAGAGAGTATTTTTTATGTTTCTTTGGAGGGTACATATAAAGAAAACTTGATGGGACTTTCTATGGCAATTCGTAAAGAGGAAGGGATTAGTTATGAATCTTTTGAAAGTTTATTTGATGCGATTGATCAGCTTTTAGAAACGAAAAGAGTCATTTTAGCGATTGATGAATATCCTTATTTAGCACAAAGTTATGCACCTATTTCTTCTTTGATACAAAAACATATTGATCTTTGTTGGAAAGATAAAAATATGTTTTTAATTCTGTGTGGATCGAGTATGAGCTTTATGGAAAATCAGGTGTTAGGCTATAAAAGTCCTTTATATGGCAGAAGGAGTGCCCAATTTAAAATTATGCCATTTAACTATATTGAAACCAGAAAAATGCTTACTCGATATGATGTTTATGATCAGGCTATTGTATATGGAATTACTGCAGGGATTCCTGAGTATTTATTAAAAATCGATGATTCTAAATCTTTAGATGAAAATATAGTGGATTTGTTTTTTGATGCGAATGGAGTTTTATTTGAGGAACCTATGAATCTTTTGAAACAAGAAATGCGTAACCCTGCAAGCTACAATAGTATTATTGGTGCGATTGCTTCTGGGTGCAGCCGATTAAATGAAATTTCAAACAAGGTGGGATTAGATACTCCTTCTTGTAGTGCTTTGTTAAGATCGTTAATTGAATTGAATATTGTTGAAAAAGAGTATCCAGTAACAGAGAAAGAAACGAGTAAAAAAACAATCTACAGAATAAAGGATACGATGTTTTTGTTTTGGTATAGATTTGTGCGTCCTAATTATACAAATATTCAATTGGGATTAGGAAAAATTATTTATGAGAAAAATGTAAAACCTCATTTATCGGATTATATGGGATATGTTTTTGAAAGAATTTGTATGGAATATCTATATCAAGAACATGTATTTTTGAGTTTACCTTTTATTCCTGAGAAAATTGGAAAATGGTGGGGAAATAATCCAGCGCAGAAAAAAGAGGCTGAAATTGATGTGATGGCGATTAGCTCAGATGCCTATTTACTAGCAGAGTGTAAATGGCTTAATAAGTTAGTGGATCGAAAAATATTGTCGGATTTATTGATAAAAACTGATATCTTTCCTCATAAAAAAATATATTTTATGGTATTTTCAAAATCAGGATACACACAAGATGCATTGGAGTATGCCAAAGAGAATCATATTCAAGCTATAGTATTTAAGGATATGTAAAAAACGGCGACTTTTAAAATTTAAAGGCCGTCGTTTTTAAATCGAGTGTTTGATCCGCATAGGACACTCTATCTTTTAGTATTTTTATTAACATTTCTGAATTTTTTTGATCTTCATAAAATTGATGAAGTAGTTTTTGTATGAGCAACATATCTTCGTATAGATTATTGATAAGTGTTAGTTTATAAAAATCGAGAGCTTGTATTTCAAATTCAGTATATTCTTTCTTATAAAAAGCTTGTAGTGCAAGTATGAAATGTTTATATATGTCATTACAATCTTTTAGAGCTTCTTGACAAGAAATAAAGAACTCATTCGTTTTTCTCTGTTTAAAATACGAATAGGGAATAAAGAAACATAAGTCAATTGTGTGATCCTCATTATTTTTTGCAAGAGTCGAATACTCAATGCACTTTTCATAATTCCCACTTAATAATGTATTCCATGCCAAACTGTGATATATGTGCATGATGTGTTTTTTTAAGAATTCTGAATCAACTGTGTTTAATATTTTTATTAGCTGAGATTTGGCTTCTTCATATATGCCAAGGTTACTTAGTATGTTGCACCGAGAAATATCTAGCGTAATTGATCGATTATAGTTGTTGTAATTTTGTAAATGTGTCTTACATTCATTGCTTTTTTTGAAGGCAATTATCGATTGATTTGATCTTGCATATAGAGATATGAGTTGAAATTCATTCATCATAGATACGTTTGAGGAAGAGTCACATAGTTTATTGGATTTTAAAAAATAGTCCTTTGCGCTTTTATTATTAGAAGTTGATCTATTAAAATAGATGCCTAACAAAGAATAATAAATGGCAAGTTCATCATATTGTAATCTATGAATGTAATCGTCTAGGATAGCTTTTAATTTAAGAAACATGGAATTGTTCGGCTCTATATTTAAGTAATAATACAGTTCAATGATTTTCATAATCAGAAATCCATAAGAATGATTTAATTTTTCTTTGTTTTGTGAGATTTCATTTAAAAGTAGGATGTTTTTTGAATCATTTTCAAGAAAATAATTGTCATAAATTTGAAATAAATAATCTCTTGCTTGTTTCCATAAATCATAATCTGTATAGAAATGAATGTTCAAAACGGAGTCTAGTTGATTTGTAAGTCCTTCTGGGAAATGTCTTTTTCCATTTTCTAATTCACTTAAAAACCCTTTATTCATTTTTAATTGGTTTGACATGGAAGATAAGGTTATATTTCTTTTGATACGATAATAACGATAAAAGGATCCGGTTAACTGCTCTGAATTTACATAAAGAGATAGAGATGGTGTTTTGTTTTGAAATGGCATAGAAAAGCTCCTTTTCGTCTATTATGACATGGAGCTTTTCTTCTGCGCAACAAATTTTTCATGTTTAGTAAACATGGAAAACAGATTCATAATTTAACTATATTTTTTGTAGAAGAGACTAAATTATATTGAGCTATTTGGCGAATTTACTAAATAAAATAATTTTGTTAGTAAACATGTAAGCCTTTACAATTGCACATGAACATGTTTTCATGAAAGTGTAAGAAGGTGAAAACATGTTTGTTAAAAGATTTGAGCATAGAGGAAAACATTATATATACGATGTAAATAGTAATCGGATAACTCAAGTTTCAAAAGAATTATGGTATGAATTAAAAAATAATGTCATTTTAAAAAACAACATGGAATTTACCACTTTATATGAAAAAGGATATTTTCAAGAATATGAACTAAAGGAGTTATATAATCCATTTTCGGAAAGAATAGAATATTTAAATGATCGAAATTTATCTTTTTTTATATTTCAAGTAACTCAAGGTTGTAACTTAAGATGTTCTTATTGTCCATATTCTCAGTCCAATGAAAAAATACGACACCACAATATGATATCTATGAATTGGGAGATTGCGAAAAAAGGGTTGGATTATTATTTTGAACATTCCATAGATTCTAATCTTATTGGAATTGGATTTTATGGAGGAGAACCTTTATTGAATTTTAAGTTGATTAAAAAAATGGTTGAATATTCGCAACGAATATTTGAAGGTAAAGACGTTCATTATTCAATAACAACGAACGGAACGTTATTAACCGATGAAATTATAGGATTTTTAGAAAACTATAATTTTCAATTGTTGATAAGTTTAGATGGTGACAAGGAATCTACAGATCAAAACAGAAGATTTGTTAAAAGTGATCTGAGTGTTTTTGAAAATGTTATTGGCAAAATACAAACAATTTATACATCACATAAATCGCTATTCAAAAGGCTCACTATAAATATGGTTTTGGATCCATCTTTGAATATGGAAATGTATGATTGTCTAATTGAAAAATATCCATTTTTAGAGAAATCAAATATTTATTCAGTAAGAGAAGATGATACCTATTCAGATGAGAAAAAAAGTATGAGTAGTGAATTTGTGAATACTTACAATTATAAAATGTTCCTTTGTCTGTTAGAAATAATTGAGAATTTTAAATTTAATACGGAAATAAAGCTATTTAATTCACAAAAAAGATTGTTAGATGACGAATTTAATCATTATTCAATACAACAAGTGCCAGACTATATAGAAGAAAAATTCATGACTTCTGGAATCTGTCTTCCGGGCATGACAAAGACATTTGTTTCTGTGAACGGAAATTTTTATCCTTGCGAAAGAGTAAATGAAAATCTAGACGACATGATTATTGGTAATGTAGAGGATGGATATGATTTTAAAAACATTAAAAATATGATGAATTTTAATTTAAAATTTAAAAAAAGATGTTTTAAATGTTTTGCGATTCGAGAATGTAATTTATGCCCTGAGCAATTCGGCTCAAGTGGAATCGAACCAAATGAAGAGAGCTTTCAGGTATGTAAAGAACAAAAAGAAAACTATCTTCGAGTATTAAAAGATAGAATTACATATCAAGAAATAAAATCTTTATTAAATGGAGCATCATATTATGAATGAGAAGAAATTATTACTATTTCCTTTTAACGATTATTCCTTCCCACTAATAGATTATATGAAAAAATCAAATGTGGAATTTTTGTTAGCAACTTGTATAGGAACAGGTCTAGTGGGTAAAGATGCAGCTTATTCTGTGAATATGCCAAATATAAATGTAGAAGTATTAGATATTCACAAAATATGTTGGAATCAAATTTCAGATCTAGTGCTTTTAAATCCCGGAGAAAACTTATCTTTGTATAATCAAATAGAAAATATTTTACCTGTCGCAAAGAAAAATAATATTCCTATTCGTGATCTCACAAATAGAATTGACAATAAATCAGATGAAAAAAAAGACTATAAACTTACACCAATTAAACCAATACAAAAGCCTGTTGTTTATGTGTCTGGATTGATTGAATCTATCTTTAATAGCCTCATTTGCTTGAATTTAAAACTGGAACTAAAAAAATTAGGCATTAACGCAAAAATAATAACTGAAGATAAAAATTTTAGATACACAAGTGACATTATTTACGACGTGTGTTTTTTAGAAAAACCTGAAAAACTATATTGGATGCAGTATAAACTATATGAGCAAATAAAAATGATGGATGATGATAATCATGTAGATTTAATTGTAATTCAAGTTCCTGGGGGTTTTGCTCAAGTTAATGATCATGTACTTAATGATTTTGGTGTTTATTTTTCTTTTTTGAATAATATTGTTCGTCCTGATTATTTCATAGTTTCTTTACCATATGATTTTAGTGACAATGAAATGATTTATGAAATGAGAGATGTAGCAGAAAACAAGTATCATAAACAAATTGATACCTTTGTTGTGAATAACGGGTATTGGCGTTTTTCGGAAGGCGTAACATTAACTAGTCAGCCAAAAGATGCGTATTTACCATTTGAGTTGTTGAAAGAATCAACAAAAGAAAAAGTTTATGTCGGCAATTATAAACTAATAGCTGAAGACATACTTGAAAAATTAGGAGATGAATAGTATGGACTATAATCAAATTAAAGATAAAATCCAAGAAATTGTCAAAGTAAATTTTGGATTTGATGAAGCTGCCATAAAAGAAAACTACGAGGTATCTTTTTTCTTGAAACCTTTTGAATTTAGTCCTATTGAACTGGTTAAATTATACGTACTTATTAAACAAAATTTTGATTTAGATTTTATAGAAGATGATTTTAAAAATTATAAATTTTTAAATATAAGCTCAGTTGCTAGTGTAGTTAAAAGAAAGTTGGATGATAAAAATGAATAATATAGTAGAGGTGAAAAATGTAGTTAAGAGCTTTAAAGATAAAATAGTATTAAATAACGTGTCATTTAGTATGAAACCTGGCGAAATAGTTGGATTTGTTGGTCAAAACGGAGCCGGAAAAAGTACATTGATGAAATGCATTTGTAATTTAATGAGTGTGGATAGCGGTTCTATTTCTATTTGTGGAAAAGATGTAGTTAGACAAAGAGAAGAAGCTCTATCCTATGTTTCTTGTATGATTGAAGGCCCAGGATTGTTTGATAATATGACGGGTAAGGAAAACCTAGAATTAATGGCCACATTAAATCATGCATCTAAAGATAAATTACATGAAATGATGGAATTCACTCAAATTGGTGATCAATTAAAAAATAAAGCTGTTTCTTACTACTCTATGGGGATGAAACAAAGAACGGGATTGGCTGTAGCCTTAATGAAAGATCCAAAAGTATTATTACTAGATGAGCCGATGAATGGTTTGGATGCGACAGGAATTCAAAATTTAAGGGAAGAATTAATACGTTTGGCAAGAGAAAATAACGTGGCTCTGTTGATTTCAAGTCATCAGCTTGGCGAAATCGAAAAAATGGCTGATCGTATTATTGGTATTCATTTTGGAAAAATCAAAGAGATTTCTATGGAAGAAAAAGAAAATGTATATGAGTTAGAGACAGATAAAGCGATTGCAGATAAAATGGATTTACGTATTATCGAACAAAAAGGAAATGCATATAAATTAGAAGTGGATTCGGTCATGGATTTGCTTTCAAATCTAGAAAAACAAGGAATTCAAGTGAAGAATATTACACAAATACACAAGGCGTTAGAGGATGTATATAACGAATTTATTCATGAGGCATCTTCATGAAGTATGAACTAAAGAAATTTATTTTTAATAGACGAAATATTGGTGTATTTGGATTTCTTTTCGCTTTTATAATTTGTTTTATTTGTTATAACGTCTACATGAATCTGCACTATAATGAGTCCCAAATAGAAATTTATCAAAAGGCTTATCGCACATCTGAAAATAGAATAGATGAATCAAGCACAGAAGAGGAATCTATATTTTGGAAAGGACTTCATAGAAATGCATATAATTTAATTCAACTCTACTCCAATAATGAAAATAAAACGGATGTATTTATTGAATCAAAAGTAGGTTGGAATAATTTAATAGATCAAGCCTATCAAAATGGATATGTTGTTACGGAGTTTGAAAAAAGGGATAGTCAAACCATTCAAAATGAAACGAAACAACTTAAATATCTTAAAAAGAATCATATTGAATTATTAAATAGTCCATATGAACCAAATACTATTAATATTTTGTATTCATTATTTAATCAAAAACTATATTTAATTATCATGTTGGTCTTATGCATACTTTTATGTGATGTATTTGGCTTAGAAATGGAGAATGGATTTTATAAAAATTTATATGTTTCAAAGATTTCTAAGAAAAAAATATTATTAAACAAAATAAAATTTTCATTAGTTTTATCAATATTGTTGATAGGAGTTATGTTTTTTATCATTATTCTTTCAGGATTCATTTTTGGATTTGGAAATAGTGAGTATCCGTATTTTTATTTAAAACAGGTGTATACAGTAAAAGATATTGTGGTAAAAAGTATGATACTTTTGGCTATAGAATGTATATTTGTCACTGGAATTTCTAGTTTGTGGTTTTCATTCAGTTTAAATAATGGCTTTGTGCTTGCGGTTAACTTAATTTTATATGCGTTGTTTTTTGTGATTGGAAATGTAGTTGGAAATTCAAACATCTTTGTATACGTTCCATTTTTGCATATAGATTTTATGAGTCTGATTACTCATAATCATGTTATTTTAGCTGCCTTTGTAAATTTACTGTACTTTGTGTTTTGTGTTTTTGCTTCGTTACAAGTTTTCAGAAAAAGAGAGTTGGTGAGATGAATGTGGAATTACATATGTTTTAACATTAAGTCAAATCTAAAGAGAAAAGAAAATCTAATCTTGATTTTGTTGTTTGTGATTTGCGAGATAGCTCTATTATTTACTCTGAACACAAAGGTGGAATCTGAAAGTCCTTATCAAACTTCTTTGGGTATCAGTAGTTCAGTGGTTTCTTCAAAAAAAGATCCTGAATTATATAAAGAGTTTATGGATGATTTAAATCTTATTAATCAAACCATCGATAATGGTGAACTTGCTGGAAAGACAAAGGATTGGAAAGCTTATTGTAAATACAAAGTGGAAGTAAGTGTGCTTGAGGCACAATGGTATATGATTGGATCAGCCATGTCAGATGATTCTTACTTTGAACATGCGGATATCATAGAAAAATTAAGAAAAGAATATAAAATTCAGGATTTATCTAAATATGAAAAATTAATAGTACAGAAATCAAATGATGATATTGATTTATATTTTTGTTCAGAACAAGCAGCACGTTATTTTGATTATTTGTTAAAACATAATCTGACTCCAATTACTTATTCTTATGTGGATTCAGCTAGTGTGTTGTTACAGATAAGTCGATATGTATTGCCTGTTTTGTTGCCTATAATTGTTGGCCTTTTATTATTTCAACAAAGAGAGAGAAGAGAAAAGACAGAAAAGACGATTTTAACTGTATCTGGAATGAAGAAAAAGTACATAAGATGGAATTTAATTTCGGATGTACTATTTATTCTTTTACTCGTGTTTTTTCCAATATTCATCTATATGATTGTTTTATCTGGAATAAAAGGAGTTTCAAATTTTACTTATCCTGTTTTGTTCTATAAACCGGGAATGATATCGTTTCAACATTGGGATACTAGAGGTTTAGAAAATGTTCAACTAGTTGCGAGTGGACTAACAAATATGGGTGTAAATCAGTTTATGACACCAGGAATGGAAATTATGCCTTTATGGCAATGCTCAATGTTTATTGGTATTGGAATAGTGATTACGACGATATTCTATGTCTTATTGATTAGCTTATTGACAAGACTATTTAAAAATAAATATTTATCATTACTTATCTTTTTGGTTATGATGGGTTTATTTACATTCATGATACCTTTAGGGAATACACAAATAATCAATACACTAAATCCTATGTCTTATAGAGATTTTGGAATGAATCTATTAGGAACAAGTTATTTTGGCTATTTTTCAGGAATTATTATTATTTCTTTATATTGCATTGTTTTGTATTTGGTTTTGAAGTGGTGTACTAAGAAAGTGCACGCTTAGCATATCATGGAAAATAGAAGGGAGAAGTGTGCGATGAAGTTAAAAAAGACAGTAATTGGTAAAACAACACTATCGAGTGTTCAACCAAGAGCTTGTGTATGCCGAAATGTATGTACAGGGGATGCCACAACTACGCCAGGTATGTGGATTCGTAAAGATCAAAATGATTATATGCGTAATACGGCAAGCACAACTGGGGCATCAAGTGCAAAATTGTAA
>CAVBGZ010000080.1:0-13091 GCA_963595075.1 Waltera intestinalis | reverse complement strand
ATAATATTTTGACATTACGCTTTCTTTTCGCTTTTAGAAAACTTCAAATATACCAATAACGGAATATACGTTAATATTGGAAGTACAATTCCAGTCATCGGATACATCGACTGTACTAAAGAATTATATATTGAATGATAGATGATCGCGACAGATAACATCGCAAAAATACCTGAATAAAACAATTTTTTTCTAACTCGAATAAATGAAATCCCATAGCCCACAAATAAGCAACAAACACCATGCATTAAAGCTGAGCCAAAACCACGAACAAAAGCCAAAACTAAGCTAATACTGTCTATATATTTAATGAGTATCCAAGCATTTTCTAACAATGCAAAACCTATTCCTACAGCCATGGAAATTTCTAATAAACTTTGTTTATCATCCCAAAACACATAAGCGTAAAACAATATTGGCAATCCCTTTAAAACCTCTTCTACAATTGGTGTTACGTTCGTTGTAACATACCCTCGATCTTGAGAAATTACACTCGCTATAATCGGATTTATTTCCGAAGCTAATAAACACATTAATATTCCCATTAACATGAAAATTATTAATTTTTGAGACTTTCCCTCCAGCATCGCAGCCATCATAGCTAGTGGAATACACATCGAAATAAATAAAATATATGTTAAATTTTCCATAATTTGCGACTCCTTACCAAAAAGAAAGTCAATATTATACATAATATTAATTTTCCGTAATTAATCATTTGATTTACTTCCAATAAGCCTATAGACTGCATTAATATATCCACTGCATTTAGAAGTCCCATTACAAGCACAACCCCATTACAAGGTTTAACTAGTTTTAAAAATAATAAGTCCATATCTGAAAACAAAATTTGTTTACAGCTAAAATAAGAAGAATAAACAATAGGAAGCATTAACATAAAATACATGAACTTTAAATCTATATTTTCTTCAAAACAGATTCCATAAACAAATAATATTAATATTATTAAGGGCGCAATTAAAGAAAAAATTCTTAATTTCTTATTTTCCGATGATCCATCATCCACTATATGATCCATCACTCCAAAATTTGCACTTGCAAAAAAGAGAAAAGAGCCAAATACACCTAAATATTTTAAATTAAACACTTCAGGCAAACTTCCAAAAGAAAAAATATAAACAAGCTTATACAATTCACCAAGAAATAAACATCCAATTGCCGCAACATAAATATTTAAGTACAAAGTGCTACAATTCCTAAAATGAATAATCAAGAATAAAAAACAAATTCCTATAGTCAGAAACGATATAATTTCCTCTAACATCAATGTAAAGCCTCTTTTCGTCTCTTCTTTAATGTATATAATACAATACAACCTAAAACCAAAATCACTAAGATTACAATCAATGAAACTTGAACATTCCCCAAGCCAAAAACACTTGAAGTTGCAACTACAGCTTCAGGAACGACTTCAGAAAAACACTGAGCAATAACCTTATGTCCTTCTACTGAAGGATGAAAATCTAAGAATAAATCATCTTTCGAAGCACCACGCGCATTACAATATTCCTCTGTATGCCCTTTGAAGGCACTATATACATCTGCCACAGTATACTGTCCTGTTTCAGCGTTGTTTTTTATCGCATCATTTAACTTAACCGCACAATTTCCAATATGCTTTGAAATGGTTTTCCAAGCCGTAAAATGTTCGTAAGGATTATATTGCGTTTCAACAAAAATAGAAACATTTGAATTTCTTTCCTTTATATAAGAAGTGACCTCATTTAAATTCGAAATAAACTCGTTAACAGCACTATCAAAATCAGCAATATACGACTTATCTGTATCCATCTTTTGAATAACAGTTAATGCCGATAATTGCAGCATTTGTTGTGTATTTTGATCCACCTCTTTAAATCCACCTAAAATAGATACAACATCATCCGATGTTAGAGTTCCGCTACTTCCATAATATTGATTATATATGTCAGCTGTTTTTGAGTACACCAATCCCATTAAATCATTTCCGCCACAAGTAATCGTTACAATCTGAGCTTCATTAATATAAGAATCCAATTCACCAGAATCTAATTGAGCTTTTATTCCTGCAGCCGTATTTCCAATTACACCCTCATTAATTGCTTTATATCCCTTTTCTTTCGCAAGAATTTGAACAAAACATTCATCCGTTAATTGTTCTCCCGTATAATTATACCCTTCTAAAATCTCATCACTAGGCTCATAACCATACGTAATACTATCTCCTAAAGCCAAATAAATAGGTTGTTCGTCGGCATGAATTACTAAGCATGACATCACAACTAAACATATAGACATCAAACTTGTTAAAAATAAACTTAGCTTTTTCTTCATATCTCTATACCTCTCTTTTCTTCATTTTCTTTTTATTGTAAAAGAATAAAATTCCAACGCACACAACAACTCCAATTAAGATTATCACAATTTGTAAATTTCCAACTCCAAAAATACTAGCCGTATGATTTAATTCAACATCTTTTGATTGAGCATCTTTCCAAGCTTTATCTGTAAATAATTTTCCTCCATCCATAAAAACAGATCTAGAATCATTATTGTCATTCAGATAGGCATCCATCCATTTTGTCGTATAATAAACAATCGAATCATAATTATTAATTACACTCGTATGAATTCCACCTTTTAAGGAAGCATAAGCCGCTGGTCCTTGTGCTTTTGTATACATTGGCTTTACCCATAATGAAGATAAAACAACAAAATCACTCGATCCAGTTAAGAAAAGAGATGGTGTACTCAATCCAGATCTTTCGCTTGATGTATTACTTCCTGCAATAGATACAGCTGCTTTTATACGCTCGTCGGCCTTAGCTGCATTTATCGTACTTCTTCCACCTTGAGAATGTCCTGCTGCACCAATTCGAGATTCATCTACCTTATTATAAAAAATACTATCTGAATTATTATTTTCAGACAAAATATAATCAATTTCTCCTATTTGGCTTTTTCCATTT
This sequence comes from Waltera intestinalis, assembly GCA_963595075.1. Classification (GTDB taxonomy): domain Bacteria; phylum Bacillota_I; class Bacilli_A; order Erysipelotrichales; family Erysipelotrichaceae; genus Holdemanella. Next base: position 10,122 of record CAVBGZ010000080.1, on the reverse strand, counting down.
GCGCTCATTGTGTCCGAGCTAGCAACGACAATATATCCTTTTGACGATAAGGCGCAAAGTGCATTCCAATAAAGAACAGGAGCACATGCCGTTCCATTTGCCCATACAATTACAGGCCATTTTTCATCACTTGTTTTTAATTGTTCAGGATAAATCACAATATACCCACTAACAACTTTACTAAAATCTCCAGTATAAGAAACATCATAATCTTCTTGAACTGTCATTTCGTTTGTAGCTACTTCTGATTCAAATTCAGACTCTTCTTCACTATTATCCGCATCTAAAATTTCTTGATCCTGTGGAGCTATTTCTACACCTTCATCATCTGCACAAATAGGTAACATGCAAGCCATAGATAAAGCTAAAAAAGCAGAAATGAAACCTTTCCAAATTTTATTCATATCTCTTTTCTCCTTATATACCTTTATTCTAGCATAACAAGCAAAAAATCTCTCTTTTAAGTAGATATGATTCAATTAGAATTGTGTTTCTGTTTCATAAATAGATAAAAAATAGAACTTATGAAAAATTTCAAACTAAGGTTACACTGTAAAAAAGGCATTCCAAAAGTATGCCACAAAAATAAAAACTCCTTTATATAAAGGAGTAATTGGCTATTGGTGGAGATGAGGAGAATCGAACTCCTGTCTAAGCAAAGTCCCACGAGACAACGTTTACAGCTTTTTCTATCAAACTATCCTTTAGGCTTGGATAGAAACAAATACCTTAAGGTTTGACTATAAAATTTTCGTAACAAGCATCTAGTCCATGCTCATTCTTATCTTCTTCTCTTAGACACACATTCAATAATAAGAAAGCGAACTCATTGAAAGGGGCTGCAAAGCCAAACGTAGGCTATAAAATTAAGCAGCGAAAGCCATGCTTTGGTTCATACCAAATACATTAGCAAGTTTGTTTTTAGCAATTAATTTAATTTGGTTATTACGCGTATCCTTCACGGCTGTGGTTGAATCCAAACATTTACTCATCGAATGCCTGAACATCCCCAAGGAACATCAGTATAAAATATTAATACTGATTTTTCAAGGCCTTTTGAATCTCTCTTTGCGCATCTTTAGCCTTCTGAGACTCCCTCTTATCATGCAAATTCTTACCTTTTGCTAAGGCAATCTCAAGCTTGGCCAAGCCCTTATACAAATATATGCGAACAGGAACCACTGTGTATCCTTTTATTCTCGCACTCTGTTCTAATTTAGTAATCTCACTTCTATGCATTAAAAGTTTTCGATCCCTAGTCTCATCATGATTAAAACGATTCCCAAATTCGTAAGGAGAAATATGCATTCCCTTTATAAACGCCTCACCCTTATAAAAACTAATATATGAATCTTTTAGTTGCACTTTACCCCTACGAATACTCTTTATTTCTGTACCCTGTAACACCAATCCAGCCTCAAAACGATCATACAATTCATAATCATGCCTAGCTTTACGATTTTCAGCTATTGTTTTTTGATTTTGACTCAATCTAACACCACCTCTATATTTTGTGGATTCCCCATAACGGACTGCACAAATTGTCGGACCCACTCTTTAGACAAATCATATTCACCCGCCAAATGATGGGAAGCAGCTAAACTATCATTCCAATCCGTAATTGTATATGTTTTCCAATCATTAAATCCAACATCAAACCAAGTAACCAACGGAATAAACTTTGTATCCGTAAAACTCGTCTTCTTTGTCTTTGAATTATAATGAAGAGTAAAGCTAGCCATACCACCAACCATACTATAATTCGTATCTTGTGCACTTGTATAGTTACCCAAAGAATAATACACTAAAGTATCCTGCTTTTCACCTTGAATAATTTCAGCAGGCTCAATCACATGAGGATGCGAACCAATCACAACCTCTGCGCCAAGCTCATTCAAATACTTAGCCAATTCAGCCTGTTCATCATTGATTTCAGTATGATATTCATCTCCCCAATGCATCGCTACAAGTTGAACATCACTCACTTTACTTAAAGCCTTCATATCCTTCTTCATTTGATCCTTATCAATCAAATCTACAAGCCAAGGCTCATCATCCGGCAAACTAAATCCATTCAAACCATACGTATACCCTAAAAAACCAACTTTGATTCCATTAATCTCTTTCACTAAATAACGATTCTTATCCGCCTGAGACGTATGTGAACCCGTAGTAATTACATCTGGATAATTGGCACGAATATCCTCTAGTTGTTCCTTTAGACCATCCGCACCCATATCCAATGAATGATTCGAGCTTACGCTCCACCAATCAAACCCAGCATTATTGACCGAAGACAAAATTTCTTTTGGACCATTAAACAATGGATATCCCTGAAGTTCATATTTCTCATTCCCAAGACACAATGTTTCAAAATTAATATAAGCCAAATCTGCATTTTGCGTATACGCATTTGTAGCTTCATAATACGAATCAAAATGAAATCCATTCCCAGCCAAATTTTGGTAATAAAACATCGCACCATGATACAAATTATCTCCAACCCCAACAAAAGTAAAAGAATGATCCTCTCCAGAATCCGATGATTCTGCTTTCTTTTCCTCACTTTGCTTTGCGATAGAACCCTCTTTCACCTGGTTTTTAGGCGGATTAATCAGCACAAAAGCCATTAAGCTCAAATCAAAAATACATAAAACCAATATACAAACCCATTTATTCTTCATAGCTTCATTTTAGCAGAAAAAGAATTAAAAAAGAACTACACAATTGTAGTTCTAATTCAACTCCTCAAACACACCTGATTTCTGATACAATACCCATTTACCAATATTGACACAATGATCACAAATTCTCTCTAAATACTTACCCACAAGCAAGACATCTACCAAGCTTCCAGAATCGTGTTCTTTTTTTGAAAGCAACTCAACATAAACTTCTTTCGCTTTATTGTATTCTTTATCCGCCTCATCATCCATTCGAATAACTTGATTTGCGACTTCTTCATCCTTTTGCATAAAAGCCTGAATAGCTAGAGAAATCATTTCTTTTGCGATTGAAAATTGTTTTTCGATACAAGCATCAATCACTCGATCATTACAATCTAAAGCACAAATTAAATCCGCTACCTCTTTTTCCTGATCCATAATACGTGTTAAGTCACGAACTGTATTTGTCGCAACTGTAATACGACGAAGATCTTTTGCGACAGGATGTTGAAGAAGTAAAATCTTCATACAAATCTGTTCAGCTTCGCGCCCTTGTTCACTCACTTCATCATGCAATTCCGAAACACTTTGAACCAAAGCCTTGTTTCCATCCAATAATGCATGCTTGCAAATGGACAAACCACGCTGACAATCTTGCCCCATTTGCGTCATTGTTAACTCGAGTTGTTTTGTTTGTTTTAAAAATTTTGTTGGTATAACCATTATCCAAACCTCCCCGTAATATAATCTTCTGTTTTCTTCTCCTTTGGAGTTGAAAATAACGTTTCTGTATTTCCATATTCAATCAAATCACCTAATAAGAAAAATGCTGTTTTATCGCTAATACGCATTGCCTGTTGCATATTATGTGTAACAATCACAATCGTATAATTTTTCTTAAGTTCAAGCGTCAGTTCTTCAATCTTACTTGTAGAAATAGGGTCCAAAGCACTTGTAGGCTCATCCATCAACAACACTTCTGGCTGCATAGCCAATGCACGAGCAATACACAAACGTTGTTGTTGACCACCAGACATACCTAACGCACTCTTATTTAGACGATCTTTTACTTCATCCCAAATTGCAGCTTGTTTTAAACTTCTCTCCACAATCTCATCCAACTCACTCTTTTTCTTAATCCCAAAAATTCTTGGACCATACGCAATATTGTCATAAATACTCTTTGGGAATGGATTTGGCTGTTGAAAAACCATACCAACACGACGTCTCAACTCGATCGCATCCATGTTTTTATAAATATCTGTACCATCTAAACAGATTTCACCCGTCACTTTTGCACTTTCCACCAAATCATTCATGCGGTTTAAAGTCTTTAAAAAAGTAGACTTACCACAACCACTAGGGCCTATAAAAGCTGTAATTTCCTTTTCCTTTATATCTAAATTTATATTTTTTAACGCATGAAAATCACCATAATATAAATCTAGATTTTTTACACTATATTTATCCATACTATCCTCTTTCTATTTTGATACTCCCGCCTGTTTATTTGAAATATGTCTAGACCAAACATTAGCGCCAATACTAAACAATAAAACCAAAATCAATAAAACAGCACTTGATAAGTTAGCTAAAGCTCGATCTTGACCATTCGTCTGCAAGTTCCAAATTTGAATAGATAACGTTTCTGCAGGTCTTAATAAATTTAATGGTGAAGTTGGAGAATTCAAATGCAAAATATTTGACCAACGCAAATCACTACCAGAACCCGTCGTATAAAGTAATACAGCAGCCTCTCCAAAACCACGGCCGGCAGCCAAAATCACACCCGTCATGATACGTGACAAACAAGCCGGAAGTAACACATGAAATATAGTTTGCCATTTCGTTGCTCCAAGCCCCATACTTCCTTGATAATAACCTTGAGGTAGTCCTTTTATCGCATCCTCCGTTGTTGTAGTTATCAAAGGTAAACTTAAAATGGATACAGACAACGCTCCTGCAATTAAGCTCTTACCAAATCCAAAGAAAACTAAGAAAATCAAATATCCAAATAAACCAACAACAATACTTGGTAAGCTCGACAACGTTTCAATACAAGTACGAAGAAAACGTGTAAGAAATCCAGGCTTCGCATACATTGCCAAATAAATACCGGCCAAAACACCAATAGGAACCGAAACAACCAAAGAAACAAAAACCAAATATAAAGTATTAAAAACTTGATTACCAATACTTCCTGATCTAGAAAAAGAGAACATCTCCGCCTTTGCACCAAGCAAGCCACCAATAATCACTTTTCCAGCAAATCCAAGTAGTAATAAAAAGAAGAAAACTGCAATCGCATAAAATAGGATCGTCATTCCTTTATCAATCCTCTTTGCTCTTTTAATACGCGCATCCATACTTTACTCTCCTTTCTGCTCACTCATTCTTGAAAACTTATGAATAATTGTGATAAACAATAACGAAATCAAGAACAACAATAAAGCCATTGTCCATAATGCTGCCTTCATTTCTCCACCTTCCATCGCATTTCCCATTTGAGCTGCAATTTCAGTTGTTAATGTCTTAGAAGTTGAGAAAATACTTGTAGGCAAAGCTGTCGTTTGCCCAATAACCATTGCTACCGCTAATGCTTCTCCAAAAGCTCTAGCTAAGCCTAGAACAATACCTGAAACAATACCAGGTAAAGCGGCTGGAATCACAACTCGATAAATCGTTTGCCAACGAGTTGAACCCAAGCCATAAGCAGCCATTCTCGTTTCTTTACTAACAGCGCGAATGGCATCACTGGCAACACTTGTTATAGATGGAAAAATCATCACAGATAACACTAGACTTGCAGCTAAAATTGAATGTCCTACCTGTAAATTAAATAGTGATTTTAAGAAAGGCAATAAAACCGTAAGACCTACCCATCCATAGACAACAGATGGAATTCCTGCAAAAATTTCAACCATTGGACGATAAAACTTTTCCCCAAACTTTGGTGAAATTTCAGTCATAAAAATAGATGAACCTAACGCAAATGGTGTCGCAATCAATAAAGCTAATCCACAAACACATAATGAACCAACAATAAAGATTAAAGCTCCAATTTTCCCTCCACCATCAGCATTATCAGCTGGATTCCACTCGGCAGATCCTAAAAATTCAAACAATGAATGATGAAAAGTTAAAAACGTTGCACTTCCCTTATAAACAAGGAAGGCCCCAATACTTAAGGTTAAAAATATGACAAATAAACCACCTATTGTAACAAGTATCTGCCAAAAATATTCTTTCGCAAACATACTCTTATTTTTCGTATTCATAATACCTCCAGATTTAAACGAATAACGGACATCGTACAATGTCCGTTATACTCATGTGATTTTTTGAATCAATTAGTGATCTGTATTCTCCATTTTACTAGAAACACCATATCCTAATGATTCCATTTTCTTACCAAATTTTTCACCCATGATGTAATCAATGAATGCTTGGTTTACTTCATCCGCTTCACCTTTTGTATACATATGTTCAAATGTCCAAACTTTCCAATCTCCAGAATATGTATTTTCTAAAGTAGGTTCAACACCATCAATAGATAAAGTAGAAACATCATCATTATCAACTAAATACGATAAAGCAACATATCCAATTGCACCCTTAGTATCTTGAACATTTTGTAACAACACACCTGAATCATCTGTTTCCATTGATGCATTTGAAGCTTCTTCATTGCCATCCAATGCATATTTTTGGAATGTAGCACGAGTACCAGAAGATGTTGGACGAGTAACTAATACAATATCTTCATCAGGGCCACCAACTTCTTTCCAATTTGTTGTTTTTCCTGTGAAAATAGAAATTAATTGATCTTTAGTCAAATCTGTAACACCAGCATCTGTAATATCCTTATTTACAATTGGAGCCATTGTTACAACACAAACTTGATGATCTACCAATTCTTTTGCTTGAGAAGCATCTAATTTTTCTGAAGCCTCAACATCAGAATTACCAATTGTAACAGTTCCATCTGCAACTTGTTTTAATCCTTCACCAGAACCACCCGCATCCACAGTAATAGATACATCTGGATTTGCATCTGCAAATTGTTCAGCCGCAACATCAACCAATGGTTTTAATGCACTTGATCCAGCTGCTGTAATTGTTCCACTTACACTCGAATCGCTTGAATCATCTGTTGTATCACTACTTGTTGAACTACATCCAACCATGGCAGCAGATACTCCTAATACCATCATACCTTTTAAAAACTTATTCATATTTGTCATATCCTCTTTTCTTTCGACACTCATATAGTACAAAAGGTTTGTTAAGGAGAAAGAATAGAATTGTAAAGACTTTGTTAAATGATAAGTCTACGTAATATACACATTTGATTTCAATTTATGAACATATTTCTTGAAATTTAATGTAAATAAATGTATAATCTTGAAACACACAGAAAGGAAAGGTGGAAATATTTTCACCGAGGTAAAGAAAATGACACGTGTATATAACTTTAGTGCCGGTCCAGCATGCTTACCTGAATGGGTTTTAAAAAAAGCTGCAAGCGAAATGTTAGATGCTCATAACAGTGGAATGAGCGTCATGGAGATGTCCCACCGTTCCAGTGAATTTCAAGAAATCATTGATACTTGTAAAGCTCGCCTTAAACGCTTAATGAACATTCCTGATGATTATGAAATTTTATTCTTACAAGGAGGTGCTTCCTTGCAATTCACAATGATTCCTTTGAATCTAGAAAAACATAACGTTGATTTGATTAATACAGGTCAATGGACAAAAAAAGCTTTAAAAGAACATCAGAAACTTGGAAAAGTAAATGTTGTCGCATCAAGCGAAGATGCAAATTTTACTTTCATCCCAAAAATTAAGCAAGAAGATTTAAGTGAAGATTCTGACTATGTCTATATTTGCGAAAACAACACAATCTATGGAACCAAATATAAAGAATTACCCCCACATGATGGAAAATTGTTAGTCGCCGACTTATCAAGTTGTATCTTAAGTGAAAGATGCGATGTATCCAAATACGATTTAATTTTTGCAGGAGCACAAAAAAACATGGGTCCTGCCGGTTTAACAGTCGTTATTATAAAGAAAGACCTTATTGGTTTAGCTGATGAAAAAACGCCAAGTATGTTAAACTACAAAACATATGCCGATAATGATTCTATGTTTAATACTCCACCTACATACGCTATTTATATTTGTGGTCTTGTTCTAGAATGGCTAGAAACTCAGATTGGTGGATTAGAAAATATGGAAAAAATCAATCGAGAAAAAGCCAAATTATTATATGACTATATCGATCAATCTAAACTCTACTCAAATCCTGTAAATCCAGTCGATCGTTCTTACACAAACGTTCCTTTTGTGACTGGAGATAAGGATTTAGATGCAAAATTTGTCAAAGAAGCCAAAGAATATGGAATCGTAAACATCAAAGGACATAGAAGTGTAGGTGGAATGCGCGCAAGCATTTATAATGCCATGCCACTAGAAGGCGTGCAAGCACTAATTGATTTCATGAAAAAATTTGAAGAGGAGAACTATCATGCCTAAAATAAAACTTTACAATAACATTGCCAAAATCGGATTAGATCAATTCACTGAAGAATATGAAGTCAGTGAAAACCTAGATGATGAAGATGCGATTCTTGTACGTAGTGCAAATCTTCATGATGTTGAATACAGCCAAAATTTAAAAGCCATTGCTAGAGCTGGTGCTGGAGTCAACAATATTGATATAGAAGCATGCACAAAAAAAGGAATTGCCGTCTTTAATACGCCGGGAGCCAATAGTAATGCGGTAAAAGAACTTGTCTTTGCTGGTATGTTACTTGCTAGCCGAGACATTTATCATGGTATTGAATGGGTAAAAACACAAAAAGAAAATGACAATATCGCCAAAGATGTAGAAAAACAAAAAAAGAAATACGCAGGTCATGAGCTTACAGGAAAATCTTTAGGTGTAATCGGATGTGGAGCTATTGGTATTCAAGTTGCCAACTTGGCTTTACGTTTTGGCATGAAAGTGTATGGATATGATCCATATATGTCTGTTGATGCTGCTTGGAATTTGTCAAGATATGTTAACCATGTCACAAATATTGATGATTTATATCGTCAATGTGACTTCATTACAATTCACATTCCTTTAAATGATGCCACTAGAAATTTCATCAATAAGAATAGCTTTGCCAAGATGAAAGATGGAGTAAAGATATTAAACTTTGCTCGTGGTGGTTTAGTAGATGAAGATGCCTTATTAGAAGCCATCAACATAAACAAAGTCGATTATTATGTTACAGATTTCCCAAGTCAGAAAGTCATTAAAAATGAAAAGGTGATTGCGATTCCTCATTTAGGCGCTTCAACTGAGGAGAGTGAAGAAAATTGTGCTATCAAAGCTGTCCAAGAACTCATGGACTACTTAACTTACGGAAACATTTCAAATTCTGTAAATCTTCCAAACGCAAAAATGGAAATGAATTCTCCTTTTAGAATTACTTGTATTCATGAAAATAAGCCAAAAATGATTTCTCAAATTACAGATATATTAAAGGATGCGAATATCGAAAATTTGATGAATAAATCAAAAAAAGACATTGCATATACTATTATTGATTTAGATTCAAAAATCGATGTCGAAAAAATGAAAAATATCAGTGGTATGATTCGTGTTACAACGTTTGAGGCTTAACATGATAGATGGCCACGTACATTTAGAAAACGGTGATCTTTCAAGAGATTATGTTTACCAATTTATAGAATGCGCAAAAGCTAAAAATATAGATTGCCTACAAATTCTTGATCACACACATCGTTTCTTCGAGTTTAAAGATTGCTACAAAAAAGTATGTGATGTAAGCCCACTTCAAGAAGAATGGTTTTTAAAGAAGCAAAAAAACAGTATAGACGAGTATCTTTCATTAATAGAAGAACTAAAAAAAGAAGACTTTGGTATAGAACTGCGTTTCGGTCTTGAAGTATGTTATACGCCTGAAACCGAGAATCTATTAAGAGAGATTTTATCTCATTACCATTTTGATTTTCTAGTTGGAAGCGTTCACTCTGTTGATGGATATCTATATGATATGGATGCTTTTTCTAAAGATTTATTGTGGAATGTTCAAAGTCCGGATGTCATTTACAAGAAATATTTTGATTCGATCAAACAATTGATACAATCCAATTTATTTACTCAAGTCGGACATCCAGATGTTATAAAAATGTACCAAATTGATCCTGGTTATGATTTAACAAGTACATATCAAGAATTGGCCCACTTAGCAAAAAAACATTCTATAAAAATGGAAGACAATACTGGAGCTCATTATAGATACTATCATCCGGACGTAGGTTTGAATGATACATTTAGAAAAATACTAAGAAAAGAAAATGTAGAAATCATTACTGCAAGTGATGCGCATTATCCTAAGCATGTAGGAATGGATTTTGAATTGTTAAAGGAAGA
>CAVBGZ010000079.1:0-13347 GCA_963595075.1 Waltera intestinalis | reverse complement strand
GTCTGCATTGTGCAGACTTTTTGTTTGCGCTATAATTGAGACATGAAAAAAATAGTAAAGATAATATGTGCATTCGCATTATGCATGAGTTTAAGTGCTTGTTCAAGCTCTACTAAAAATTATATTGCCAAAATTGTTGTGAAAGATTATGGAACCATTACTGTGAAATTGGATGGAAAAACAGCTCCAATTACGGTTCAAAATTTTGTTGACCTTGCGAAATCTGGATTTTATGACGGGTTGACCTTTCATCGCATTATTAAAGGTTTTATGATGCAAGGTGGAGATCCAAATAAAGATGGAACGGGTGGATCGGATAAAACAATCAAAGGTGAATTTAAAGAGAATGGAGTGAAAAATAAAATCAGTCATAAACGTGGCGTTATTTCTATGGCGCGCAGTTCAGATTATGATTCTGCAAGCTCTCAATTCTTTATTATGCAAGAAGACCAAACGTCTTTAGATGGCCAATATGCTGCATTTGGACATGTGATTAAAGGAATGAAAGTTGTGGATAAAATTTGTGATGATGCTGATCCAATGGATGATAATGGAACAATCGCAGAAAGTAAGCAGCCCATTATCAAAACCATTAAGATAGAAGAATCCGATGATTAATATGAAATCATTTCATTATCTAGTTAAATTATTTTTTGTACTTCTATTATGTACGGCATGTGCGCAAAGTGATATAAAAATCACTACAGATGCACATTTTCGAAATGAGTATTTGCTTAAAGAACACTATGAAAAACACGGTAAATATATGGGATATTCAAATGCTCAAGATTATGAAGAAGGTGCACAAAAAGTAATTTCAAATCCAGATTCACTTTTAAAAACAGAAAAAGAAGATGGAGATAAAGTCTATTATTTGAAAGAAACAAATGAGATTGTATTTGTTTCTCAAGATGATATCATTCGAACTTATTTTAATCCAAGCGATGGAATAGAGTATTTCAACCGACAATAAGGCATTATGCCTTATTTTTTCTTTGTGTTGAATTTTTAATATTCATTTGTTCTCGATATTTTTGAATGGTTCTTCTCGATAGATGTAGATTTTGATTTTCTAAAATCTTACGTATCTTTTCATCACTATATGGGTGGCTCATATCTTCATCTTTTATAATATTAAGAATCTCATTTTTGATTTGATCCTCATTTGAATGGCAAAATAAAGAATGAATTGGATAATATCTATTTTTATATTCAAAATTTTTGTTTTGAATTGCCCTTGAAATAGTGGAAGGGTGAAGGTTGCACTTTTGTGCCACAATACGCAAGGTGCAGTGGTGCAGAGGTTTATTTTCTAAAAAGAAGTCTTTTTGAATATCACATAAAACACTCATGATTTGAATTAAAGTGATTCTCCTTTTTTCTAGACTTGATACTATTTGTTTTGCCTCATTACGATACTCTTTAAGTTCTTCACTGACTTGTTTTACATCTTCAAAATGAATTTGTACATCTGAATTTAAATATTCTAAATTCAAGTCTTCGTTAATTTTAATTTCGCAAGTTGAATAGGAAGCATCTTTTGAAAATTGTGCTGCAGGCTTTGGATTTAATGTTTGAATGAAAGCATATGCCTCTTGTATTTCTTGAGTCGATAGTTTAGTTTCTTGTGTGATTTTATTAAATTCTTCGTTGGCTAATTCATTTAAATAATTACAAAGAAGTAAGGCGTTTGGATGATTTTCGCATTGGACAGACAAACATTCTTTTAAATTTCTTGAAAAACATCCTTTTGGTTCTAATCTTTGTAGAATATGGATTTCTTTTGAATCAACGGGTTCTTCTTTAAAATATCCATTTGAATCAAGCATAGAAATAAGATTTATCAAAATTTCATCATCTACATTTTGATGGGTCATAAAAAGTTCTTTCTTGAAATGATCATAGAGAGATTCTTGTTTTGTGTCATAGCTTAATGAGTCATATTGATCAATTGATAAGAAAGGATTTCCTTTGGCTATATCGAGAAGATAGGGGGTTAATTCGTGTGAGTTTAGACTTAATATTTTTAGACTATTAAAAGTTTGATGATTAAATGTTTGTTTGATTTTAAGCTCTGGTTTAACCGTTATGTTTTGTTTCATAGAAATACTATAGCATGATATAATTTGTCCATGAAAGCAAAAATTAAATTGATACGAATTGACAATCGACTTGTTCATGGTCAAGTCGGTGTAACTTGGGTGAATGCTTTAGATATTGATACGTTAGTTGTGGTGGATGAAGAGACGACTTCCAATGTTTTTTCACAGAAAATGATGAAAACTATCGCAAAATCAAGTGGCGTGTCTATTCGCTTTTATTCTGTCATTGAATTTATGAACCTATTAAAGAATCGTGAAAGTAATCAAAAACTTTTCGTGGTTGTCCGAGATATTCATACACTTTATCAAATGTATGAATTTGGATTAGAATCACAAAATATCAATATAGGCAATATTCATTATGAAAAAGGAAGAATACCTTATACGAAAAAGATGTATATTACCAAGGAAGATGCTCAAAACATAAATGATTTACTCGGTGCAGGATTTCATATTTATTATCAAGATGTACCAGGAAGTGTGTCTGAAGCAATTTCAAAAATAGATTTGAATCGGTTTGAGAAGGTGAAAAAATGACAAGTAAGGAACAAGTCTTTTTAGAATTGAAAAAAAGAACGATTGCGAATTCGATTGATGAGAATCCTCTTTTTACAGCGAGCAATTTGGCTAAGACATTAAAACTGAGTAGGAATACGATTTCTCAATATTTAAATGAAGGAATAAAGGAAGGCTCGATTATTAAAATTAATTCTCGGCCAGTCTACTTTTTTGATCGTACAGGAATTGAAAATCATCTTGGTACTTTTTTAGAAGAGAATGAATTTGATTCTTTTGAAAGTTTAAAACAATCTTCACAACATGATTTTGATCGATTGATTGGATATTCAGGGTCCTTGTTTTCGATTATTGAACAATGTAAAGCAGCTATGAGTTATCCAGATAATGGACTTCCCATTATGATTTACGGACCTACAGGAACTGGAAAAACCTTATTAGCGAATACAATGTATGAATATGCAGTTCATAAAGGTGTGATTTCTACTTCTTCTCGTTTTGTGTCGGTAAACTGTAGTGAATATGCCAATAACCCAGAATTGTTGACATCCAATTTATTTGGATATGTGAAGGGAGCTTATACAGGAGCTGAAGAGGAAAGAGATGGATTAATCGCACTTGCGGATGGTGGCGTTTTATTTCTAGATGAAGTTCATTGTTTAAAAGCAGAATGTCAAGAAAAAATATTTCAATTTATGGATAAAGGCGTCTATCATAAGGTTGGAGATAATGACAAGTGGTATACGTCAAAGTGTCGCTTAATTTTTGCGACCACAAAAAATCCGAGTGATGCACTTTTAATGACTTTGCTTCGTAGAATTCCAATAACAGTTTATGTTCCTGGATTAAAAGAGAGACCGCTTGTTGAAAAGAGAAAGCTGATTTATTATTTGTTTTCGAATGAAGAAAAGCGCATTCATAAGGATATTTATATTTCTAATTTGGTTTATTCTACATTTCTAGATTTCGAATTTAAAGGAAATATAGGAGAAATGAAAAATGCGATCAAGGCGATTTGTGCAAAGGCATTATTAGATAGTAAATCAACATCCCTGCAAATTCATCTTTTGGATTTGCCTTCGTATTTTTTTGAATCCATGCAGTCGATGCAGCTTAAAACGCATGATCGTAAAAATGAAACTCTGTTTTTAATCCATGATTTAAAGGATGAGAAAAAACTGACAACGCCTTTATTACAACTCTATATGAAATTGTTGGATACCTTTGAAAGTGGGGAGAATGTAGATAGAATAATAGAGAGTTGTTGTTACTCTATTCAAAATTTTATTGATTATTTGTATTTCAGACAAAAATATACATATAGTACAACTAATGAGGCGTATTTGCTTAAAATTGTCGATAAGATTTATTCGATTATTATGAATCGGTATGCGTTTGTGGTGGCCAACAGTAAGATTCATATGTATTCAAAGTTATTTATTGAATATTCTAAAAATGTAACAGATACTAAAATGTGGATTTCTAGCCATGAAGATGGTGTGAATCAATTTTCTAAAAAGATTCAGGAACTATATCCACGTGCATACAGTATTGCCTTGGAAATCATTGATAATGTATCTTTAAATCTAGATATTCAACTGGATGAAATCATGCAAATTATTATCACTTTGATGATTGTTGCGGACGATACGGAAGAACAGACTAACGAGGTTGTAGGATTGATTCTTTGTCACGGTTATTCTACAGCTTCAAGTATTGCAGATACAGTCAATCGAATGTTGGAAAAGCATATTTTTGATGGTATTGACATGGAATTACAGATTTCAATTGAAAAAATCGGTATTATGGTCAATGACTATTTAAAAAGAAAAGCTCCAATTCGTGAATTGATGTTACTTGTGGATATGGGAAGCTTAGAAGATATTTATAATTCTATCCATTCACTTAAAGAGTGCAACATTGGATTGGTTAATAATGTGTCAACGTCTTCTGCATTAGAGATTGGATCAGCCATGGCTCAAGGAAAAACTGTAAAAACGATTTTGAAGGATATGCAAGAAAACTTTGAGATGGGTTATCGCTTTATAGAGAATCAAGCTAAGCCAGAGGCATTGTTGACGGTTTGTGCAACAGGTTTTGGGTCGGCAAAAAAGATTGGTGAGCTATTAAAAACATCGTTACCTAAACCGATTTCTTTGGAAATCATACCTTATGATTATCAGTCGTTAGTAAGTTTTGGAATACAAGATCGTATTTTTAATGAGTATGATGTGAAAATGATTATAGGTACGTTGGATCCAAAGGTGAGTGGAATCGAGTTTATGCCTATGGAAAATATTATGATGAATGATAAGGTTCATATTTTGCATCAGCTTATGTCAGAATACTTAACAGAAGATGAATTGGTTTTATTTAATGAAAATATAGCTAAGAACTTTACTTTAGATAATATTGTTAATCAATTAACAATTTTAAATCCAAATAAAGTGATGGAAGATGTGGAAGATATTGTTAAGACTTTGGAAGAAGTCTTTATGTGTACTTTAGATATAACGACAAAAGTAGGATTGTATGTGCATTTAAGTTGTTTGATTGAAAGACTCATCCTTCGACAAGGAATTATGAAAACGGAAGATATGGATGATTTCGTTGCGGAAAACAGAGAGATTATTGAAATGGTAAGGGATGCTTTTAGTGTCGTGGCAGAACGATATAGTGTCGAAATACCGATTCCTGAAATCCAGTATATATTGAATTATTTTGATTTAAATGAATTAGAACGTGTTCGACAATAGTTGGCACGTTTTTTGCTATATAAATAAGTGAGAGGAGGTCATGTGCATATGCCAAACATATTATTAACTCGAATCGATAATCGATTGGTTCACGGACAGGTGGGTGTTACATGGACTAAGACGTTGGGCGCAAATCTTTTGGTCGTAGCCAATGATGAAGCAGCAGAGGATAAAATCCAACAACAATTGATGAGTGTTACCGCAAAATCTTCTGGCGTAGGAATTCGTTTTTTCTCGATTGATAAAACGGCAGCCATTATTGATCGTGCGGCTCCAAGTCAGAAGATTTTCTTGATTTGTAAGACTCCACAAGACGTACGTCGTTTACTTGATAAGGGTGTTGATTTAAAGGAAGTGAATGTTGGAAACATGCATTTTTCTGAAGGTAAAAGAGCATTGACTAAGAAAGTGTATGTAGATGATCAGGATTATGCTGATTTGAAATATATCGCTTCAAAAGGTGTGAATCTTTACATTCAAGATGTGCCTGGAGATTCAAAATTCGGAATTTAAAAAAAGATAGGAGAGAGATTTTATGCAGATTACTTTGATGCAAGGTATTCTATTAGCAATCATGACAATTATTGTGGGTCTTGATTTCTTCTTGGAAGCCTTCTTTGTATTCAGACCTTTGATGGTATCTACATTTACAGGAATCATCTTAGGGGATGTTACTTTAGGACTTAAAGTTGGAGCTTTGATTGAACTTGCGTTTGCAGGACTAACACCTGCAGGTGGCACTCAGCCTCCAAACCCAGTGTTTGCGGGTTTGATGGGAACTGTATTAGCTTATACAACAGGTTGTAAGCCTAGTGCAGCATTAGGATTGTGTTTACCATTTTCATTTTTAGGACAATATTTGATTTTATTCTATTATTCAGCTTTCTCATTCTTTATGACTAAGGCGGATAAAGCGGCAAGCGAAGCGGATGTAAAATCAATTCGTAGTATTAATTTAACAACAATGTTTATTGTTTCTGTATCTTATGGTGTTCTTGCTTTCTTGTGTGCTTATGTTGCACAAGAGCCTATGAAGGTATTTGTAAATTCATTACCAGAAATCATTACACATGGTTTAGAAGTGGCTGGAGGTATCTTACCTGCCGTTGGTTTTGGAATGTTATTGCGCGTTATGATGAAGGCCAAATATACACCTTATTTTATCGCTGGATTCTTAATGGCTTGTTTCTGTGATATGCCTAACTTGTTGCCGGTGGCTTTATTGGGTACAGTTTTCGCATTAATTGATTTCTTTGGCGCAAAACAAAGAAAACAAGATCTTGAGGAAGCTTTACAAAATGTGTCAGTTGATGGATTTGGAGGTGACGATAATGTCGGAATCTAAAAAACTAACAAAACATGACATCACCATGCTTGGTGTTCGTTCTTCTTTCTTACAAGCTTCATTTAACTATGAAAGAATGCAATCATGTGGATTCTTATGGGCAATGCTTCCATGTTTGGAAAAAATTCATGGAGATGATAAAGAAGCATTATCAAAATCAATGCAAGATAATTTGGAATTTAT
The DNA here is from genome assembly GCA_963595075.1 of Waltera intestinalis. Lineage (GTDB taxonomy): Bacteria > Bacillota_I > Bacilli_A > Erysipelotrichales > Erysipelotrichaceae > Holdemanella. The sequence goes on along the minus strand of CAVBGZ010000079.1, from coordinate 6,445 downwards.
TAATACACATCCAAACTTAGTTGGTTTCTTAATGGGATTGATGATGTCTTTGGAAGAAGGTGGAGCTGGAAGTGAGACTGTAAAAGGTTTGAAGCTTGCCTTATTTGGGCCAATCGCAGGTATTGGAGATGCAATTTTCTGGTTTACGATTTTACCTATCGTTGCTGGTATTTCATGTTCATTTGCTTCGCAAGGATCTGTTTTAGGACCTATCTTGTTCTTTACAGTATATTTAGTCATTTGGATTTTACGTATTGTATGGACTCGTTTGGGATATAATTTGGGAACAAAATCAATCGATATTATTACAGAGAACTCAGATACAATTGCCAATGCTGCTACAATTTTAGGTATTACAGTAATTGGTGCTTTGATTGCTTCTTATGTCTCAATCAATTTACTTCCAGTTATTAAAGTAGATGGTGGTATTGAAGTTGAGGTGCAATCACAATTCTTTGATAAGATTTTCCCTAATTTCTTACCAATGTGTGTTACATTACTTTGTTTCTGGTTGTTAAAGAAGAAACAAGTCAGTCCTATTGCACTTATTATTGGAATTATCGTAGTATCTATCGGATGTTCAGCAATTGGATTATTGTAAAAATCATGGCAGATGAGAGTCTGCCTTTTTTATGAGGAAAAAGAAAGACACGAACGAATCATTCGTGCCTTTTCTATTTGTCTTTGTTTTTTTCGTAAATAACTTTTAATCCTTTAAAAATAAGGTTTGGATCATAAACATCAATTTCTTTTGTGTAGTTACATACAATTCTTCCAAGGCCACCAGTTGCGATGACTTTCATATCTTTTCCAACTTCCTTTTTGAATTGGTGAATCGTGTATTCGACACCACCTAAAAATTGATAGAAGACACCTGCCTGCATTTCAGTTTGTGTATTACGTGCCAAAATGGTTTTTGGACGTTTGATTTCGATTTCTGGAAGTTGTGCTGTCTGTCCCCATAAAGCGTTGGCTCCTGTTTCAATACCAACACCAATAGCTCCTGCTTTAAAACATCCATTTTCATCCACATAATCATAGGTTGTTGCCGTTCCAAAATCGGCTACAAGGATTGGACCACCATATTCATGATAGGCACCGGCACAATCGGCAATACGATCGGCACCTACATTTCGAGGGTTTTCAAGCTGTACACTAATACCACTTTTAATGCCAGGACCAACAATGATAGGTTCTAAGCCAACGAACTTAATGATTCCATTACAGAAAGAGTGCATGACTTTAGGAACAACACTTGAAACAATAACAGCTTCAATTTGTTTTTCATGAACATTGGCTCGATCAAGAAACATTTTTAACATAAAGCCATATTCATCACTGGTTCTTCTCACTTTTGTGGTTAATCGATAGTTTCCAATTAATTCGTCTTTATCAAAAATACCAATGGTAATGTTTGTATTACCAATATCTATGGCTACTAACATGTTTCTTTCTCCATTTCAATTTGTTTCATTGTCTTTAGAATGAGATATCCCAATTCTTCTTTAGACAACATAGGTAAATTTTCAGCTTTATCCTTTTTAAATAAAGTAACAACATTTGTATCTGTCTGAAAACCAGCTCCTTTAGTGAATAGGTTATTCGCTATCAGCATATCGCAATTCTTTTCTTCTAATTTGCGCTTTGCGTTTTGTTCAAGATTCTGAGTTTCCATCGCAAAACCACAAATAATTTGACTTGGTTTTTTATGCTGACCTATATAAGCTAGAATGTCAGGATTTTTCACAAATCTGAATGTGATTTCTTCATCTGCTTTTTTGATTTTTTGATTGGCAACCATTTCAGGACGATAATCTGCCACAGCTGCTGCCATAATGATATAGTCTTGTTGATCAATGATTTCTTTAATAGCATCAAACATATCTTGAGCACTTTTGACATGAATCATATTTACGCCTTCAATATCACTAAGTGTTACAGGACCAGATACTAAGGTTACGTTTGCACCCATTTCTTTGGCAGCTTTCGCAATTGCATATCCTTGTTTACCACTTGAATGGTTGCTTAAAAAACGTACAGGATCTAAGGCTTCTTGTGTGGGACCTGCAGAAATAAGGATATTTTTGCCTTTTAAAGGTTGTTCAAATTCAGCATCGATTGCCTTTACGATGTCTTCCACATCCGCTAATTTTCCTTTTCCAGTATCATTACATGCCAAATGACCAACGACAGGTTCAACAAAGTGATAGCCGAGTTCTTTGGCAAGTTTGATATTTCTTTGTGTTACTTCATTTTCATACATATGAACATTCATGGCAGGACAAATCAATTTTTTTCTAAAGCATGCCAAAAAGGTCGTTGTAACAATATCATCTGCAATACCATGGACAACTTTTGCGATCACATTTGCGGTTGCAGGAACTAAAACCATAATATCGGCCCACTTTGCTAATGTGATATGGGCAATAGGGTCTTCATTGGTTTCATCGAATAAAGATACTTCACATTTATTTTTACTTAAAGACTCAAAAACGATAGGACGAACGAATTCTTGTGCATTTTGAGTAAGTACTACTTTTATTTCATAATTCTTCTTTGAAAGCTTGCTGACAAGATCGCAGGCTTTATAGGCGGCGACACCACCACACACTCCAATAACGATGTGTTTTGTTTCCATCAGAATAACTCCTTTGTGAATAAAATCACGTATAGTATTTTCACTCCGATATTATCCCATATGCTCATTTTGTTTTCAAGTTTTTAAAGCATTTGTGCTATTATATATCCATGAAAATATTAGTGGCTTGTGACTCCTTTAAAGGTTGTATGTCTTCAAAGGAAGTTTGTGAAAATATAAAAAAAGGAATTCTTCGCGCAAATTCAAATCATGATGTCTATACCTTTCCTGTTGCGGATGGTGGCGAAGGTACAAGTGATGTATTTTGCGATTTGTTGAATGGTGAAAAAATTCAGGCATATACGGTAGATGCGTATGGTAAAAAGATTCAGACTCATTATTGTATGAGCAAAGATCATTCTTTAGCTGTGATGGATGTTGCCAGTTGCATCGGATTAAATATGACGCCTAGGGAAAAAAGAAATCCAATGGTCGCTTCTAGTCGTGGTGTTGGTATTTTGATGAAGGATGCGATTTGTAAGGGATGCAAAAAGTTGATTATTGGTCTTGGTGGTAGTGCTACAAATGATGGCGGCATTGGAATTTTATCGGAATTTGGGATTCGGTTTTATGATTCGAAAAGAGAACTTTTAAATCCGAATGTATATTCTTTACATAAAATCGCATTTATAGACAAGCGAAGTGCGAATATTCCAAAAAATGTAGAAATTGTTGTTGCGTGTGATGTGAAAAATCATCTTTTAGGTAAGCAAGGCGCGACGTATATATTTGGAAAGCAAAAGGGCATTTATTTAAATCAAATGGAAGAGATTGAACAATCAATGAGGCATTATCGTGATAAATTGTTTCAAACTTTTCATGTCGATGTGGATGCATATGATGGTTCTGGTGCGGCCGGTGGAATTGGTAGTGTTTTATTCGGTATTTTCCATGCGAAAATGAAGTCAGGAATTGATCTGGTTTTAGAATATTCGGATTTAAAAAATCATCTGAAAGATGCAAATTTAATGATTACAGGCGAAGGACAGACGGATGTACAAACCACATTTGGAAAGCTTCCAATGGGAATTTCTCATTTAGCGAAAGAAAACGGGATTCCATGCGTTTGTTTGTCTGGAGCTTTGGGAATGGGCTATGAAGAACTTTATAATGAGGGTATGATTGGTATTTTTTCAAGTGCGGATCGGGCCATGACTTTTCAAACTGCTTTACAGACGGGAAATGTCAAATTGGAGGCGTTAGCTTTTAATTTGACTAAATTTATGGATGGAATTCGAGAGGTTTAAAATGAAGAGAATAGTAACGATTTTATGTACGTTGATAGTAGTGATAGGCTTAGTCGGTTGTCAACAACAAGAGCCTTACAAGGAAAAAGAGATTACGGCTACGCAACTTCAAAAGAAATTGGATAAGAAACAATCTTTTGTGATGATTATAGTTAGGGATAATTGTCCATATTGTGAGGCTTTACAATCCTATATTAAAAAGACGAAGAAAGAACATCCAAATTTGGTGTTGTATAAATTGGATACGACAGATTTCGGATTGTCAAAAATCAGTTCGGATTCAAAACAACTTCAATCGAGTACAGAGGATGGTAAGATTTTATTAGATATGGCACCTTACTTTTTGTATACACCTACTCTCTATGTGATTGAAAAAGGAAAAGCTACACATGCAGGGATTGGCTATGATGAAACAACAAATGAAATTAGTTTGTGGGACGTAGATTCTACAATTGATTTTGATACAGCGGATACGCAAGAATTTTGGGAGTTTTTAGAGACGTATGAATAAGAAAAATATAACGATTGTTGCGACAGGTGGAACAATTGCCGGAAGCGGGAATGTGGGGAAAAGTTCAAATTATCAAGCTGGTACATTTGATGTAGAAGAGATTGTGAAGTCAATTCCACAGATTCGGGAATTGGCAAATTTAAATACAGTTCAACTTTGTAACGTGGATTCAAATGATATGGATTTAGAAAAATGGATTGAACTAAGAAAGATGTGTCATGAATTGGAAAAGGATCCAAATGTGGATGGAATTGTGATTACACATGGAACGGATACACTAGAGGAAACATCGTTCTTTTTAAATTTGACATTAGATTGTCATAAACCCGTTGTGATTACGGGGGCAATGCGTCCAGCAACTGCAACAAGTGCGGATGGTCCAATGAATTTATATCAAGCTGTAGCTTTAGCTTGTCATATGGAAGCTTGGCAGGCCGGTGTATTAGCTGTATTTTCAGATACGATTTATTCGGGAAGAGATTTATTGAAGACGAATAGTTATAAAACGGATGCCTTTAAGATGGGAGAATTTGGAGCATTAGGCTATATGCGAGATGATCATGTTTATTTACTAAATTCTCCTTTTAAGAAGCATACTTTCCAAACTTTATTTTCGAAGATGGATTTTGATACTTTACCTCGTGTTGAAATCTTATATGTTCATAGTGATTTAGATCCGGAATTATTGAAGTATATGTTAGATCAATATGACGGTTTGATTCTAGCAGGAACGGGTTCGGGTAATTATCCGTCTAAAATTCAAAAAGTATTGGAAGAATATAAAGGGGATTGTGTTATTGTTCGTGCAAGCCGAGTGTTAGAGGGAGCTGTATTTGATTCGCCGATATTTGATCCGAATCAAGTTTGTATTCCGGCTTATAAGTTTTCAAGTCAGAAAGCAAGAATTTTATTGATGTTGGCTTTGCGTTGTACGAAAAATAAGTCAATGATCAAATCTTTTTTTCAAGAATATTAGATATTGTTTTCTTACAAAAATGTAAAAAGTTGAAAGTTTCCTGTGAAATGTATATAATTATACATACAGTAAGCAGGAGGTACTTATGCAGCAATTAGAAAATAATGCTTATTTCTGGCAGAAGCTAGACACGTTGTTGTTGTCGAGCACATGTACGATTGATCGTCCAAAGGGAAGTGCTCACTATAAATTTACAAACTTAATTTATCCTGTTGATTATGGCTTTTTATCAGATACACTTGGTTCCGATCAAACACCAATTGATGTTTTTAAAGGTACAGTTCAAACCAATAGTGTGAATGCGATTGTGGTAACGGCCGATATTTTAAAAAAGGATTGTGTTGTAAAGTTATTAGTTGGATGTACAGAAGAAGAGGAATGGAAGATTTTAGAATTTTTAAATCAAACAGAATTCCAAAAGGCAATATTGATTCGTCGTGGTGATGAAACACCAACATGGTCGAATATGGATTAGAGTCAGAAATTGACTCTTTTTTTTGGCACAAAATGTCGGTATAAATGTCGATTATGTTGCGCATGTGTCGTGTTAATAGTGCAATTGATATATGGAGGTCAATGTCTACCTTTTTAGCTATGAACAAATAAAAAATCGTCTTATCGCTGAAAATATATGCATATCTGATACAACAATAAGACCAAGAAAGGATATGTTGATGAGGGTTTTCATGAATATGGGGCTTAGTGAATATACAGGATATGGTGTTCCAACAATCCTATCAAAATATGGCGAAGATGCATTTGAGATAGGGGGAAACTATATTCTAATTACAATTCCTTATAACAACAGTGTGATAAACAAGCTGCATCATTTTTCTTATAAATCATTTCGAGTATGCGAAAATAATGTATATGTTGATTTAAATAAAACAGAAAAGCACACATTACAGATTCTTTTAGAGAGCCCAGATGTAACTACAAGCGAAATCGCTAAGAAAATTGGAGTAACAACTCGTACAATAGAACGGGCTATAAAAAGTCTTCGAGAAAAGGAATTTTTAATGAGGAGTGGATCAAAGAAAAGAGGAAAATGGATTGTAATGAAATAAGAAAAG
>CAVBGZ010000078.1:0-13465 GCA_963595075.1 Waltera intestinalis | reverse complement strand
TCGGCTAAGCGGTTTGCAGGTGCTTAGAGGTTGTGCAAAAGTATTAAAAAAGCCTGATACCGCCTAATCTTGATCTATAGTAATCAAGACTGTAAGTGTTGGTTTGCCAATCCGTTTTTGCTTCTTCAAACGTATTGGTTCTATTGTCGTAGTTGCCATCTTGAATGGTGATGTTGCCATCTTCAACTTTTAAAACAATGCCAACATGATTTTTACCAACACCAGAAAATACAGCGCCTGCTTTTGGTGTAGTGGATTTTTCAAATTTATCAGGATGAGCTTTGACTAGTTCATTCACACAATCCCATCCATTACCGGTAAAGCCTGGATCATAGCCATAAAGTTCATAAAAACGACCCCACGCAAACCATGTACATTGGCCATATAGACTATCTCTAGCATAGGGATTTTTAGTAACCCAAGCCTCTAGATTATTAAAATTAGGATTGGTTCCACCCCTGAATGTAAGACCAACATAACGCATCACATGATCCACATAAGAAGGATCTCCATATCCAGAAGTATTTAATTCACTCTTTTTATTATCTGAAAATAATTGAGCATTGTACTTAGAATAAGAACCAAAATTATTAAGTGCCCAATCAATATAGCCAGAACCATAATTATATCCTTGTAAGGCTAGATAGATTTTTTCTGTATCCGAAGGACTTTTTACATTTGCCTTAGATATACAATCCGCAAAAGTATGAACACCCACTTCAATGGAATATTCAGCATCCGTAATGCCATTCGGTGTTCTAGGATATTTTGTATTATATCCAGACTCACTTGCCTGCATAGGATCATTTCCTTTACCACCTGATTCCTGCATCATAATGGCTTCTAATAAAGAAACATAATCTTCAATGCCATATTCCTTGGCATATTTTGTGATGGTTTCTTCATAAGCAAGAACTTCTTCACTTAAAGATACGATTTCACTATTCGTCCCTCCATCTTGTGCAAATACTCCAAACGTACCAATAAATAATGTCATCACAATAACGAGTATCAATCCACTACCTAAAGAAAAGAGTGCCTTTATAGTATCGACACTCTTTTTCATAACATCAAATGATTTCTTTACGACTTTAGAAGTATTTTTAACAAAAGGCTTAGATACAAATTGTTCTGTAGTCTGTTTCATCTTGGCTTCTTTTACTTTGTTTATCACATGTGATTTTGCTTTTGTGATAGTAGAAATTCTTTGTGGTTCAATCTTACTTACAGACTTATTCTTATATTCACTATACTTTTGTTTCATATATTTTGATGATCTATCCTTCGATTCAATAAAAGTCTTTTTAGCTACAGTAGTAACCCTATTCGTAGCTTGTGCTTCAGCAGAACTCGATTCTTCTTTTGTTTTATTTTCTTTTTTAGAAGCAATCATCTGTTTTTTAATAAAATGATTTATATTTGATTTTGAATTCTTTTTCTTAATGGACAATACTTTCTGTTTGGTCTTAATATCTTTCATGGTAAACCTCCTCTATGTAAAAAAATGAACACATAAAGTGCTCATTCATAATTCTTGATTTCAATCTTCTTTATGTTCCTTTGTTAGTTCACATTCAATCATGACATCAAATAGTATTTCATAACGATTTGAAATATGCATCATGATTGGTTGTTTAATCAATGTATCAAACTCTTCTTCATAATCTTTAGGTAAAGAATCTAAGTAAGAAGGGAATTGCTGTAGCTGTGAAAGCACGTATACATATTCTTTCTTGGTCATATAGATTTCAAGGTCATGATTCTCATTGATTTCAGTATCAAGTAATGGGAATAATTCAAGCAATAATGATTCAATTCTTTCTGCATCTGGATATGTACATAGAAACACATTTTTGACTTCATCCATAATAAAACCTCCTTCAACATAATTATGAAGGAGGCCATGTGTTTTGTATCCGCCCAAAAATAAGGAGTATTGGCTTTTATATAAATTTCATCAACTCCTTTTCTTTACAACCATAAGATTATTTGCTTAGATATGTACATGAATGAATATTACTATGGAATAAAAGCAGATAAAATCATTACTCCTTTTGGGTTTGTCCAGATGAAATTAAATGATAAGCCAATAGAATTTATATATAACCAGGATTATCACGAATGGAACGGTACAAGCTATACATTCTTTAGGCTATATGTAGATTTAGCAAAATATCAAATTCATGATGAAATAATTTGCACAATAGATAACTGTACGTTTGAACATCTTAATGGTGATGAACACTTCTACTCTGTTTTTGTGGAAAACAAAGATTATTTTCTTGGGATGGGTGTATACGATTCAGAAGAAAATGGATATGATCCTCCATTTACACATTGCTTTGAATCGGGGTTTTGTGATAGAGGAACTTGTGCTTGGATTTTTGATAATCCTAAAAATTATAGAGATAACTACACAAGATATTTTAGAACAACTATTGCATGGCTTCCAAAATCCATTGATGGATATGATGATGTTATCGATGTATTAATTGATAATTTTCCAATAAGCCAACCTACAAAATAAAACCGTACTTATATGTGTTCTAGTACGGTTTTGAATATCATTTTAATGCATATAAAAAGCGCCCATTTGGACGCTGATTTTTACCAGTCATGAAGTGGACACTTTTTGCAGATTTCTTTGTAGTTTTTTATAGGTCTGACCTCTTCAGGTAAACAATATTCTTTAATCATTCTGTCGCAAACGTCTATAGTGGTAAGACAGATGCCGACATCTATTTTCTCATAATTGAATAGAGGACATGTAACCATTGCATTTTCTTCATCATACATTTCTTGAGGCTTCATATCGATCATTTCTTCAGGCGTCATATTGTATACATTTTTCTTTCTTTATTGCTTTTTTTCTAACATATCTTTTTTGATTAATCCTAATATATAGCTACTTTTAGATTTCATGGAATCAATATAATCCAATAATTCAAGATCGTTTTGAGGAACCAGTATAGTCACTCTTTTGTAATGTTCTTTTTTATACTTATTGTCATAATTATATTTGTTAATTTTCTTAGTATCTTGTGCCATATTCTCTATCTCCTATATCCGTGGTGAAAGCTTTTTTTGATTTCATATCTCCAATTCTTTTGGATGGTCTTATTTATTAACACGTTCTTTTAATTGCTTTGCTGGTTTGAATTTCACACTTTTTGATGCAGGAATCACAATACGCTCTTTTGTGGCAGGATTGATTCCATTTCGTTCATTTCGTTCTACGATCTCAAACTTTCCAAATCCTGATAAATCTACTGTTTCTCCTTCTTCTAAATATTCAGAAATAACGGCTAGACTTTCATTTAGAATACTTTCGATAGTTTTTAGAGTAAACATTCCATCTTGTTTTTCGCTCACTTTTGCTACTAGATCTTTTTTTGTAATCTTCATCTCTATTCTCCTTTTAATTATCTTTATTGTTTGGAATTTTCATATAGATTGCATCTACAATATTTAAGATAATAATATCAAAATTATTCTTTAAATGCTATTTTCTATCACCAGGTTTTGTAGTGTTTAGACTATAAAGTAATCCCTTAGGCATTTTGTTAATGAACGGTACAATAGAACCACCATACTTAATTAAACCAGATCCCGTTTGTGCATTCGTTATATAGCCCATCTGTTCATCCGAAATATTTAATAGATTGGCTAAATCTTCTCTATCATTGGCAGATTGATTTAGCATTACTATAAATTCAGAGTTTGACAACATACTTGTGCCTTGTTGGCTAGAAAGAAGATATTTCACGTTTTGAGTAATACCCGTAGGATAGGCATCTCTTTTTCTGAATTGCCTCCATGCCGAGGCAAAGAAGGTTGCACTTTCTTCATTTTCAAATATGACATGAATCTCATCAATAAAGACATGTGTTCTTTTACCTTTCTTCCAGTTTTCATTTACACGATTAATAATCGCATCCGTAATGACAAGTAGTCCCATTGTCTTTAATTGTTTGCCTAGATTAAAGATGTTAAAAGATAAGATTCTGGATTGTATATCCACATTGGTTTCGTGGGCAAAGATATTAAGAGATCCATTTGTAAAGAGTTCGAGTTTAATCGCAAGTGATTTCGCTTCCACTTCTTCTTGTTCAAGTAATTTGTTGTATAAATGCTTAAGAGTAGGAACTTTTGTTTCCTGATAAACCAAAGAAACACATCGATCAATGATAGAACGATCAATTGGTGATATACCACCTCTCGTTGTATCTAATTGTTCAAATAAAGACATAATGAATTGAGATTTATCCGCAATCGCATTGCCACTATCACCATATCCTTCCGACATATCCATCGCATTAATATAATCGGTACTATTGGTACCAATACGAATGATTTGACCACCCAATGCATTAATGATTGGATCATATTCTCCTTCAGGATCGGCTATTAAAATATCATCATCAGTAGATAATATTAAAAATTCAATCTCTTCCTTTGTAAGAAAAGATTTACCAGCACCAGGAATACCTAATACAAAAGAATTTGGATTTTGTAGTAAGGATTTATTACAAAGAATAGGATTATTGGTAATCGCATTCTGGCCATACCAAATACCACCTTTCTGCATGATTTCATGCGCTCTAAAGGGAATGAATACGGCAGCACTCTCTGTTAATAGGGTACGCGTAATATTCAACTTATTTAAACCAATCGGTAAAGCGGTTTGAAGGCCGTCTAATTGCCTTTTTGAAAAGTAGAGTGTTTCGAGTTCACAAACATATTTTCGAGCTACAGCCTTTAATGTTTCACTATCTTTATCAAGTTCTTCTAAAGAATCTGCCAAATGAACCACAGTAATATTACATAACATCATTCTTTGATCTCTGACAATTAAATCATCTAAGAATTCTTTACATTCCTTACGTTGTAGTTCCATGTCATAGGGGATAATGGCCGAGAAGTTATTGTTGCGATTTTGTTTCATTTGCCAATCGGTAATATTCTTTTCAACACCTAAAAACTTGTTTTCAACTTCACGAACTGCTTCATCGGTAGGGATGGTAATAATGTCCATGGAATACATGAGATTCTTATTTAAATCACAGAGTTCAGATACAAATTCATCTTTTAAAAAGCCTGGATAGTTATTTAAGTAAAGTACTCTTCCGTATTTACCGTCAAATTCAAAATACTTGTTGTGGTATTTGCTCATTCTTGGCGTAATTAAATCTTTAAAGGAATGACCCTTTAATGCGAGATCATTCATATCTAAATGAAAGTCTTCTGTTTCACTACGATAAAAGTCATGGAGTATTTTTAATCGTTCTTCTGCGTCAAGTTCAATACATGAAGATCCTAGACGTGCAAATAGAGTAGAGAATTCGGTTGTGATTCTAGAAAAGGTGAATCTTGCTTCATCAATTGTATTTTTAAAGACAGTAACCGTAATATATTTTTCCTGAATAATATCATCACTTTCAGATAGTTTATCTAGAAGCATATTGTTGTATTCTGTACGATACTTATCCAATTCATCACTTTTTAATGGAATTAGGATATCTTCTTTAAACTTCTTGATATCGACTTTACGATTGTTGATTGTGATTTTTGTCATGACGGATGAATCAAATGAATTGAGTAGATCACTATAGCTTAGGAATAGATTGTTTTTATCTTCTCCTGATGCGATCTTATAGTTGATATCTAAGAAGCGATAGCTTTTTGAATATTTATTACCCAATTTAAAAATACCATCCTTATAGATTGTATCTACGGGGATGGTATCTTGTACGTTCTTTGGAATTTTGATTCTTTCCTTATTTAACTTCTTTAATCTTTCGTAACTTTTTATCATAATTGACGGATTCCTTTCTTGATTGAATGATGGTTGGTTCTAGTATTTGATAATATAAATTAAATGGCTGATTGATTAAATCTCTTGTGGACAACAATAAAGAACAGAGTGCAGTCTTCACAATATCTTCTGTATACATGCCTTGAAATTTAATAAAGCCTAGTGCTGCAAATGGGGCTGCACCAATCATACAGAGCCAACTTGTGATTTCTGTACCTAATCTTTCTTTTAATAAAAAATACATGCCACACGCAACAGCACAGGCAAGTATGGAAAAGATGGATTGTCGCAAAGATAGACCTAATAAAATACTTTCGGTATAATCACGTATTTCTTTATTGATCTTAATTTCAAAATTAGATTTCATCTGATTCTCCATTACTATATGGTACAGAAGTAGCAAATAATATGTTTTCTACTGGTATCACAATCTTTCCGTTATTACTATTAACCACCACTCGATCTTGTTCATGTTCTATCTTGTACATAACCTTCTGGCTTATAGGCATATTAAAGGGTTCTTTAATCTCAATTGTATCTCCTGTTTTTAATATAATTTGATTCAATATTGTTTTGTTCATAATTTGTTCCTTCTTTCTGTTTGGGTATAAGAAAAGCAGGATTTAAAATCCTGCGAATAATTATTTTTTGACAATTTTAACTGCAGCATCAACGCCCTTTTTAACGGCTTCTTGTGCAACCTTTCCGCCTTCTTTTTTCAAAGCATTTTTTGCTGGTTCAACAAGAGCAAATCCTGCAAAGGCGGCCAAGCCACCACCAACTTTCTTTGCGGCATCAACAGCTTTGTCTTTTTTGTCATTACGTTTGGTTTCACATTCAAAGCAGTAATTATGCTCTGAAGCACAATCATCTAATGGCGTATAGCAATTATGACTTTTACATACATATATAAGTGCTGTACCGCATTCTGGACAATAGTTTATTTTAGATGAATATTTTTTTCTCTTATAAGTTTTACACTCTTCATTGGGACATGCTTTTTTTCTTGTATCCATATTATTCTTTCTCCATTTCAATATATATTTGCTGATTTCTTATGGCATTTTGTAGCTTTGTGCATTGAATGAATGCATTAGCACGTTGTTTCCATATTCCATTTATCAATTTATCATCTTTTGGATCACATTCTACCAAAAATGATGAATTTGGTTTTATGAATCCATCAATAAAACGTTGATATTCTGTGCACACTATCATCATAGCAGAAAGCTCACTGTTATCGAAATAAATCATGGCTTTTAATGAGATTATTCGATTTATACATTGATAGCATTCATGAATATTGTTCATTTTTTCTACTAATCGATCGTGCTTTTTCTTTTTGATATTTTGAAATTCCGAAGATTTCAAATAAGATACATCACTTTTAAACTCTTGAATAATTTGAGCTTGCGAATCATTTAAAGCCTTTAGAGCTTGAGAAGTTAGTTGTCTTTTTAGTTCTGGATCTTTTGTCTGCAAAGCTTCTAAATAAGTGCTAATGCCACTGTAGTATAATCCGATTCTATCATTGTGAAGCCCGCTAATAATTTCGTTGACACACTCTTCAATGTTTTCTAGAGTATCTACAATTTCAACTAAAACATCTTTTATTGTATTTAATTGAGCAGCAAATACTAAATCGGTTTCTTTGATATCCTCTTCAATATTGAGTTTCTTGCCATATCTTCCATTGTCTTGACGTAATTGAGCGTATAAATTCCCATCTTTATCATGATCGAACTTAAGAAGTCCTTTTTTGTAACTTTCTTTAAGTTCATCTGATAAAACAACTTTAAAATTAACGTCTTCTTCACTACTGTCTTGGCAATTTGAGATGAAATGATTTATTAGTTCATTTGATTTATCTGATTTCTTTTTAATCATTGTTTTAAAAGAATCAAATTTGAATTGCTCATTATATAGATCTAGTAATTGTTCATCAAAAATATCAAATGAAATTTCTTGATTATTCGACATTTTATTCACCTATCCCGTCTATATTCTTTATTATATACTTAGGATTAAAGCTTGTCTTCAAATAATCAATTCTTGTTCATTTATAACCCCATCATCTCTTTTACGATTCTGTCACTCATTTTTATTGTTCCAACAAGCACTAACATGTTGAAAATTGTCTCACCAATATAACTCCAAACCATGGATACACTGGATGCGTTTGAATCGATAGTTGGTGCACTTGATGCGAATGTAGAAAAGATAATGCAGGCTAATACGATAATGGCTCCTTCTAAACATACGGCAGCATAGCTTTTGATAAAGGTTAATGCGGTATGTTGTGTAGATTCACTTGCAGCTGAGGCTAATGGGATAGGGGATATGGCTGTATACATATACAGTTTAAAGAATCTTCCATAAACGGTAAGAATCATAATGAATGACAATATCGTTATGAATATAGATCCTAATAATGTAACGGCCCAAAGCGGTATGGATTCTAGAAAACCAGTATTACTGACCGCATCCACAATTTCCTGGGGAATGACGGTTTCACTTGAAGTTCCTAGTCCTGCCGTTTGAGTTATGGTTTGAATGATTCCTTGTACGATTTGAAATATCTTTGTCATAAGATCCATTCCATAAAGAACTAGAGTTCTTGCGATAATAAATCTTAGAAACAATTTAAAAGCCTGTTCAGGTCTTTTAATATCCTGCCAACTTGTACATGTTTTAATCATTCCCCATAAGAAAAATAAAACAAGCAGGGAAAGGCCAATGGCCTGCAGACCATCATGAATCTTTACAATGACAGTCCAAATATTGCCACCTTTAAAGGTTTCAGGCGATTCTGTAAGCAGTAACCAAATCTCGGCAAGTTTTGAATTCCACGTATTTAATGCGCTCGTTAGGTTATCGATGATTCCATCCATACACTAACCTACGATAATATTTAGAATTTCTTTGGCAAACGTAATAATAATTCCACCCGCAACGGTCATAAAACCATTGGCCCTTTGGCTAGGATCATGACTTTTTAAAGATAAACCTACCTGTACGATTCCAAATCCAAGTAGAATCATGCCAATCGCTCGAATGAGTCCGAACATAAAATCACTGAAGTTATTTACAACAGTAACCGGATCATTATCGGCATATATAGGTGTGACAAATGCACTTAATAGTACTAAGCCTATATATGTCATAGATAGTATTCTTTTAATCTTTCTTTTCATTTTTTTTAATCTCCTCTATATATTTTTCTGTTTCTTCTTTGTCTAATAATTCATATTCATTACCAGAAAGAAGAATGTCTTGCCAGTCATCAATAAAATGACTGACCTGACCATAAATGTAAGGTTGATAGCCACCATCCATAGTTTGTTTGATATTAGGATGTTTTAATAAATCATACTTTAGATCTTTTACTGGCCTTTCTCCCTTAATAAAAAGAAGTCCGTACTTGTTGTCTAACAATCGAACTTCATCTGCCGTTAATAATTCTCTTCCTGTCTGTTGATAATTGGTTGAATAATTTCCACTTCTTCCTGAAGACTTACCAAACGTATTCGTATCCAATGTTTCTTTACCTAATAATTCACTGATATATTTATGCGTACTCTGTTCATTGCCACCAAGATAATATGTTTCATCACAGTTACCTACAATGGATTCCCAACTATCTTTATATAAAGCTTTAATTTGTGCTAAGTTTTGAAGAATAATGGATACAAAGATTTGTCTAGATCGCATGGTAGATAATAGCTTATCAAATTCATCCGGTAAGGCAACATTCGCAAATTCATCCATTAAGAAATGAACGGGTACGGGTAGTTCTCCGTTATGGACAAAGTCCGCCTGATAATACAGCATCTGAAACAATTGTGTATATAACATACCAATTAAAAAATTAAAGGTTGAATCATTATCAGGAATAATCGCAAATAAGGCCGTCTTTCTTTCACCAATCTGTTCCAGTTCCATCTCATCATAGTGGGTAAGTGAATCCAATTCTTCCAAGTTAAAAGCAGCAAGTCTTACACCGACCGAAATCAAAATAGATTTGGCCGTTTTACCTGCTGCCTGTTTATATATTTTGTATTGTTTTAAAGCCAATGAATTTGGATCTTCTGTATTTAATCTTTTAAACAATTCATCCAAAGGACTTTCATAATCATCTTCATCTTCTTTCACATCCGCATAATTCAACATCTCCATAACCATCGTAAAGTTCTGTTCATCCTTAGGCGCATAGTGATAAAGATACAACATCAATGCTTCAAGCAAGGCTGTTTCACTCTTTTCCCAAAAAGGATCATTTGTAGAAGCTCCTTTGGGAGTTGTATTACGAATCAGATTGGTAATCAGTTTTAAGATATCCTTATCATTTTGAATATAGTGAAAAGGATTATATCCTAATGATTTTGTCATATCGATTAAATCAATCACTTTTATGACATAGCCATTTTCTTCCAATAAATAGCCAACACTACGAATGATTTCGCCTTTTGGATCAAGAACGACAAAACTTGTATTACACTGCATGATATTTGGCTTGGCATAAAATCTTGTTTTACCAGCACCAGAACCACCAATGACAAGTGTATTTAGGTTTCTTTGATGTTTCTTACCATTTAAACCCATTCTTACATGTTGAGAAAAGATCTTATTGGAAAGATAATTCTTATCGGCATATTTTTTACAAATCCTATTGAAATTGGCCCATTTGGCAGATCCATATTCTTCACTTCTTCGATAGTTTTTGGATGAAGATAAATAGATTCCTATGCCAATTCCGTAGGCTATTAAACATATGCATATTGTTTTTAATGTATTGTTTGTCCATTGTATATGAAATGGATTTTGTATTGCGTCATTTAGATTGGGCAGGGCATAGAGTAGTCCTTTATCCATGTATGGAGCAATTAATAATCCAAACCAAATGACAGGAATGATTAACAGGATTAA
The DNA here is from genome assembly GCA_963595075.1 of Waltera intestinalis. GTDB lineage: Bacteria > Bacillota_I > Bacilli_A > Erysipelotrichales > Erysipelotrichaceae > Holdemanella. The sequence goes on along the minus strand of CAVBGZ010000078.1, from coordinate 2,724 downwards.
AAATACATATTCATCTTTCTTTTTATCAATAAATATCACCTTCCTCTATCTAGACTGATAGATTTGTTTGTTTGGGCATCGCAAACTTTCACGATGAGTGAATCCAAGAAATCATAGTTCTTTTGTGCGAGTCTTTGTTTATCTCTTAAATCCGCTAATGCACGTACTATGATTCTTCTTTCTGTATCATCGATTTGAATATCAATCATTTCGTCTTCTTGTTTTTTAAACCAGTTTTTCATAACCTTTTCTCACTTTCTTTTTTGATTTATTCTTACCTTTAAATTTTGGTGCAGCTGATTTTAATTTCTGTTCCTGAATAGACTGAAGTTCTTTTTTTACAGAAGGTCTATCCATAGAAGCTGTTGATTTTTTTCTTGTGACGGTTTTCTGCGATTCTTCTTTCTTCGATGTTTTGGATGATGGCTCGAACGGAGTACCGCCCTTGCTTGTTCGAGCTTTTGTCGGGTTTTTCTTATCTTCCATCAATTGATTTAATAGTTTGTCATGTTCTTCATCACTTAATGGTTTTACATCTTTTTGAGATAACACACTTTCTCGAATGGCCTTTGTATCAATGGTTGCCAAATCAAATTTATCGACCATTCTTGAAATCTTTGAAGCATCTTCGGCCTTGACCATAATATCCACAATGCCATCGGTTTTATTCTTTTCTTTTAAGACGGAGTAGAGAACACCATAGTGTTTGGCTTCTGTACAAAACTTTTCTAAATCTTTATGATGAATTGCGAATACTTTTAGTTCTTTACCTGATTTTAATAGGTTGTTTAAATTCGTTTTTCCACGAACCTTCTTATTGTCGGTAATAATCGCATATAAAGTAACCGCAATCGATTTGGCTGCTTCACCACCTGCCTTTAACGCAATCTCTGCAGCGACTTCAATGCCTTCAAGTGTCATCTTCATCATCTGATCGGCTGTATCTGCACTGTTCATAAATGTAAGCTCCTCTCATATTCTTTTTGATTTTGTAGTCTTTGATTTTCTAAATCATTGACCTGTTTGATCTTTTCTTCAATATCAGGAACTCTTGCGACTATATCTTTACATATCCTGAGTTCCTTTTTCCCATGTGCAATTTTTGAAGTAAGATCTTCTTTATCTTGTTCTAACTGTTCTTTTAAATCTGTATTTTTACATCGTTTGATCTTGTTGTAGATGGATCTTCTTTGATTCATCCAGGTATCTACTTTTTCATTTATATCTTTTTGAAAGGCAAGCACTTCATCCATGGTTTCAATGTTGTGCTTGCCTACAAAAGTATTTTGTTCACTAATCTTTTCCAAGTATATTAAATCCTTTCTGATTTCAGGGCTGATGTAGGTTTGTTTGCTTCCTTGGTTTCGATATATGCCAAGCATGAAACAATATTTGATATACATAGCTTTTATTCCTTTGGCCTTTGGCTTATTTGGATCAGGAATATATTCCTTACTTTTAATAAAATCTGATACAGGAGTCATGGGTGTTAAAAAGCTACAATTTAATTGATTTAAAATATGCTCTTTATCATATCTTCCATCTCTTGATAATTTATAAAAGCGAAAGGTTCTTTTGGATTGAGGATGTTTGATGGTCCAATGTGTTTTGGATAAATCAACTACATAGCCCATGGCCTCCAGTCCTTCTTTAAACTGATCTGGATCTCTTGCGTAAGATAAGACGGTATCTACATCATAACGAATGATTTTACGCAAATAGATACCATCGTATTTTTCTGCATTCCATTCACCATAATTCATAGCTTTTCCTTGTGGCTTTTCAATAATGGATAAACCACATTGTTTACATATCGCATCATTGATTTCTCTAAAGTGATTAATATCTGATTTCTTATTGTCATACTTTTTACCATCGATCCAGGAAACAGAATTAACGACAAAATGATTATGAAGATGTTCTTTATCCAAATGAGTAGAAACAACTACTTCAAACCGGTTGCCCCACATTTGTTTGGCAAGCTGGATTCCAATTTTGTGACATAGTTCTGGTGTGACTTCGCCAGGTTTAAATGACTGTACGGCATGAAAGGCAAGTCTTCCATCCATTTTATTGTAGGAAAGCTTGGTGTTCATCATTTGTGTTAATGCAGTCTTTGGATCACAATTGATTCCTGTAATATATTCTTTTTCATTGGTCTTATAGCCTTGGGTTGTATAGGTTAATACTTCTTTTAATCCATCACTCATTTCTTCTCTTGTCTTATCTTTATTTTCGATATATTTAAGGACACGATTTAAATCATCTTTTACTGCCCATATTTTTGTGATTGCCATAATTTCTCCTTTAAAATAGTTTGTAGGCTCATTAAATTGAACCTATAAATTAAAAAAGGCAAGAATTTCTTCTTGCCTAAATCTTATTTATCATCTTTACTTTTTAAGTGATATCCACCAGTTTTTTTCGCGCTCACATGTTCAACATATTCACCTAAATTACGTCTAATTTCATTTTTGATTTTATATAATGTAATGGAAGAATCATATTTTTGAATTTGAAGCGTTATTTTGGGAGCACTAATTCCTGGATATTCCTTTATTGTTTTTAGAATTTCTAATCCAAGATCATTTATAGAGTCATTTATAGAGTCATTTATAGAGTCATTTATAGAGTCATTTATAGAGTCATTTATAGAGTCATTTATAGAGTCATTTATAGAGTCATTTATAGAGTCATTTATAGAGTCATTTATAGAGTCATTTA
>CAVBGZ010000077.1:0-13494 GCA_963595075.1 Waltera intestinalis | reverse complement strand
ATACCTCCGTAGAGAATAAAATTAAAAATGTATTATATAATAATTTGATTCTTATTATATAATACATTATATTAGTCGTTTGTATCTGCTAGCATAAAAATAACACCTGGACCGCCCGCGTCATAATTTTTGTCAATACGACCTGTATGTCAATTTCGATAATCTCCGCAACCTCCGTCACCAAATAAGCCTTTGCTGTATTCTGTACCATCGGCATTGACCGCTTGTCCCATTCCGGCAATGCTGCCACCGCCGCCTCCTGCCTGTTTTTTAGCTGAAAGGCCTGATCCATAGATACCGGTAATTTTTGTACCGTTATTTATTTCGTAGGTGACTTTGTCAGACAGCATCTTTGCTTTATTTTTTAGTAAAAAGCAAGGTGCGATATTATCAGTATTTAAATAGCTGTTTCCTGCTGCCCCATATGCGTTAGAGCCTAATTTACACCCAATACCACGACCGCCATTTTTTCCATCAATTGCTTGAATCATAACGCATTTTGCAATATCTGGATAATATCTTAACATATGCGTTTCAACGGTTCCGCCTTTGCCCCCTTCAAGTATTTCATCTTGAGAAGGTGTGCGCGAAGTGCCAGTTTTTCCCCCGTGGATCGTTATTAATGTATTTATTTTTTGGCCATCGCTCGAATACAAATTCACCACGATATCTCCACCATCTTGCCCGCTGTGCACTGGGTTTCTTCAAGATTGAAATAGACTACTTTTTTCTATGGCAATGAAGCTATTTTTATCACCATAAACACTTGCATTGGCAAGCTGCTTCATGTTAATTCCGAGCCATGCCGCGGCACCTGAACCTCCGCCAGCGCCTCCGCAGTAATTGTTTATACTGGTTATGCTGATTTCACCGCCACCGCCGCCTGGTGCTTGAATGAAAAATCATACTACGTCTTTATCTAGTGTAATATCTACTTGATGCTTCGGTGCCATCGTCGTGATTTGCTCGATAAATGATACTTTAATTTTATCATTTTCATATTTTACAAAAATATTATCTGTAAATTCGAGCGCTTCTTTTAAAGTACCAAGATTGCTTATAGTCGTTTTTAGTACTGAATCTAAGTTTTCATTTTCATCTAATCATTTGTCGCGTCACTCATATATCTTACACCTAGTAATAGAAGTATTATCAATAATAGGCATAGCACAGCTTCTTTTTGTGGTAAATGGCACGCCTTGCATAAAATAAGTGTCAGCAGTATCCGCCAGTTCAAAGACAGATGCTTTTTTTGCGTCTATGAAATTTGAAAAATCTGGATACCTTTCGTCAGATATTTTATATTTGTCATCTATATCCTCATTACAGGCATAAATTGACTCAAGAGGCTTACATTTTCCTACTTTATATTTGCACATAAGAATCTCTCCTATTTGCTTTTTAGCTCTGCGACTTCTTTTTTAAGTTTTGATACCTCTTGTAATAATAAATAAACTATTTTGCTTTCTTCTATTGTAAGATATCCACTTTCATCTTCGCTTACCAGCTCTGGGCATATTTCTTGTAAATCTTGCGCCATGCACCCAATCACGTTTTTATTACCATTTATATAATCATATTTATAGACTGGTAAGTTAAGAATAGAATTATCGCAAGTGTATTCTCTGATATTTTCCTTTAGTCTGCGATCTGATCTCGCTTTATATCTATTTGCAGTAACTTGACCGTAGACCATTAAGATATTACCGCCTTCTGTTGTATTCTTATTTGACACGCTACCTATAACTAATCTACTTGCAGTTATCGTGCTATTGGCCGTTATTCCTTTTTTTGCAACTATTGTGTGCTCGCAGGTCATCGTATCGCCACTAAATTCAGTCTTGTACGGTATAGTTAACGGGGCCACGCCTATAACTTGTCCAATATTAGAAGTGCGCGTTGTTATTGTCATTGGTTGAACGAAATTGATCGCATTCGGTGTAAATGTTGCCGCATTATTTGCGAGCGCTGCAGTACTGCTTGTTGATAACGTCTCTGACACTATGTTAGCAGCGGAAATGTCACTAGCTTTAAGCGTTTGTTTGAAACTAGAAATTGAGTTTATAACGACATGTGCTTCTTTATTATTTTTATTTATAATAACAGCGCCGTCGCCTAAACTTGTTTCTCCTGTTTTTGTGCGTAAAGTGGTCGCATTAATATCTGTCGCAACTACTTCTTTTGCATATAATTTATTATTTTGTATTCTTACTGCAGAATTTTTATCTGAATTTAGATTTACACTGAATAATGCTGTGCCGACCCGCAACGAGCCGCTAGTGTCAATTTTCTCCCCAGTAATACTTGTCTTTTTTTCTACGTAAGAAGTCGATTCTGAGGTGTCAGTACTTAACTTTTTACTTTCTTTTTCTGTAACTGTTGTCAGTAATAAGTCACCTCTATCAATTTTAGTACTTTTTGTAATTGTGGTGTCAATTTTAAGATCATTTTCTTTATCTTCTTCCGAAGTAGCGCTGGTGTGTGTTGTAGTAAAATTACCGCTCATTTCTATATCTGCTTCTACAGATAATTTATTTTTTAATGTTGTTTCGTTCAGTACGGTAAGTTTTTCATTTATTTTTGTACCATCTTCACCGCCGGTTTCGAAAGAGTTATTTAAGTTATTTTCTTTTCCATTCCCGACTGCAAATTGTGCGTCTGTTTCTTTAGAGTATTTTCCAACAATTACTTGCGCCTCGCCCGTTGATTTATTATTGCTGCCTATTGCGGCAGAGTATTTTCCACTAGCTATATTTCTATATCCGCTTACGAATGACTCCTCACCACCTGCACCATTCTCATATCCAAGCGCAGTTGATTTATTTCCACTCGCGTTATTGCCGCTTAAACTGATAGCACCTGTTGTCGTGTCATATTTAGGAAGAAACGCATTTTGACATAAACTTCCTTTTTCATATACTTTTAGGTATATAAATCCGTCTGATTCTGAGGGTTCTTGAGTAGAATATCCAAGTCCAACAAAGTTGCCCGTCTCTGAATTATCGAGATTTGAGCTGTCATTTTTACTAGAATCTAACGACTCGAGTATATAAGTATAATTCTCATGACTCTCGTCATTATATATACTTGTAGATTTTCTTTTAATAAAAACGTAATAGCTATTATTAGCACTAAAATAGGTATTAAGTGACTTTATTTTAAATAAATATCCATTTAATACTACCGATAGTGTATTTTCTTCCGTATCAACTAAATAATTTCTATTTAAGTCTCCGCTACTCCCTAAATTTGTGAGGCCTTCTTCTGTTATCATTCTTGCTTGCGGGTTATATATTGTATCACTATTTGACATCTTTCCTCTATATCCGCAAGGATAGACTGATACATCAGTGCTTTTAAAGAAATAAATATTTGGCATGCTTATTATTTTCTCCTATCTTATTTATGAGCTACTTACATTTTTTATTACCATACTTCACTTCACTTCGTAGAAATTGTTATAACTATCTGAAGCAATAATTTCATCTGGCATTCATTCTATTTCATGCGTCGTTTTGTTTTCGCTGGTTAGCCCAATAAATGCACATCTGTCACTTTCTACACTGTTTATACGTTCTGGATATAGCGCGATCTTGTAAATCTGTGCACTATTATTAGTTGTATATATTGAATAATACGGAACTCTAAACGTATACTCTGCAACGATTTCACCATCTTTTGTCGTCATAATACTTGCGCTATTTTGATATATATAATTACTTATAGCAGTATCGGTATTAAACTTTCAAGTAGTAGGAAGCGACGCAACTTCATTCTCACCATATTTTTTGAATAATCTTATTTTACAAGGGCGCATTTCTTGATTAAATTCGCCACACAGTGCTTTTGCTATAAATTTAAATAGTGGTGAACAGCCGGAATTCTTTATGATTCGTTCACTAGTTTTTATCTTTCCACAATAAGTAGAAATACTGACTTTTCCGCTATATCCTAGATAGGCATTTTCTTTTTTGTTTTCCACAGATTATTCCTCCTAGCTTTCATTTTTCTTACTAGTAACACTGCCAGTTCCAATATATCCAGAAGAATTATTAGAATATATACTAGCAGTAGGTCAATTATTATTATTTAATACATCAGCCAACACGTTTGCGTCATCAGATCTATTTCTTGCGGTATATGTATCGATAGTTCCAACTTCCGTAGTTGCTTCTTGCTCAGTAAAATTTGCTACTACTATATCACATCTCATTCCGGCCGGCAAAATATAATCTAATATATCTCTAAATAAACTTAAATTTGATAATCCCGATGGCAAATATGCAATAATTTTTGCATTATTTACATCTAGATCATACTTAAATTTTGTTTTTAGGCCTTCTGCGTGAATAAGTGTATTTGCGGCCAGCTCGACCGCATATACACTTCCTTTATTTCTTAGTACTTCAGAAAATGTTGAGCACAGCGCCACCAATTGTGCGGCGGCGTAGTTGTGCTTTAGCTTAAACCCAAGAGTCAGCGCCATTAAATCTATTAGCTTTTTATCAGAATTAGCGCTTAATGGCAAATTATATATCATATCTGCATTAGTTTTTACTGAGTTTAGTACTATATCAAATAATCTTCCAATAAACTGAAAATCTCTCGACTGGGCATAATAGGGAGATGGGGTCATTGATTGTAATTCGATTTTACTCATCTTAAAATTCCTACCTTATCTTATCGTTTAGATGCTTTATCTATAATGATTCCATCATTAAACTCGTTTTCACTTTCTTCGCCAGCATATAGCTCAGAGATGACTCACGTATTGCATACGTTATTATAGTCGAATCATATATCCGGACTCGCCAACGTTTCCGTAGAGTCTTTGTCATTAAAGTTGATTAATATAGATGAATCTGTTAGATAATTCCAGTAAAATTGATTATGTTCATCTAACTGTGATATTTTTGCTATAAGCTCCGACATAGTTATTCCCTTTAGTCCAAGCTGTGGATTTATTGACTTTACTTCGTCTGTCGGTATTATATCCATATTACTGATAAATATATTGACTTTTTTTGTAGCGGTCTCTACTGTGCTGACCTTAATGCTTACTACGTCTTTTGGTAGATATAAAACAGTAGGTGTATTAGCTACAGAGCACTCATCGATCATTTCAGTTGTTTTAGGATATTTAGCAAATTTAGTACTAGAGTCATTCTTTGCTTTAGCCTCAATGGTTACTGCTCCATTATCAGCATATATCATTACTATGCCTGCATGTTCTTCTGGTATGGCAGAGTAGAGTGTAAAAGTATCACCTACTTCTGCAGTCACTCTTGTTAAATTGTCATTAACATTTTCAAAATTTATCGCAATTTTATTGACGCTCGGCGCGGTATCTATATCAATTTTTTTATCAAACGCTTTTAATTGACATTTACTGTTTATATTTACAAAAGTGTCATGTGCGCTGCTTTGCAGTAAAACATTTGATTTTAATGATGTATTAGTAAATTCTTGCAATATGTTTCCTCAAGAAGAATCGCTGTTAATTTCAGGAATACCAGTAGCTTTATTGTACGCACCGCCTGCATACGCTACGATTCTGTCATTATCGCCGAGCGTTTGAGTTAGCGCTGGTCCCATATTTAACTGCAGTATACTTCTTACTTCTCAGCTGCTTTCATCTTTCTTTTCTTCGCCGCTTAACTCGGACCCATCTTCCAACTTGCCGCTAAATGATTTGATTTCATTTCAATTATAGGAAAGCTTTGAAAATTGATTTGAACTCAGCTGAGTAATTTCGTCAATTTCTCCGCCGTTTGTAACATTTATATATTTATACTCTATTAACTCAATAGTGTTATCTGTAGTAAGTGACAGGGTTACTCATGGAATATTTGCCATTAATCCATAGGTTAGAATAGAGTCAGCGCTTACTTGCTCGTCACTACTTGTATTCTTTTTTAGAACAAGATTTCCCTTAATTTTTATTTTTGTTCCATTTCCATAATACGCAAAACTAGTTTTATTTTTATCTGTGTAGAAGAAATATTCATTTTCTTTTAGCGTATAAGCCGTATATTTACCGTTGTCCTCATCCTCATCCAATATAAATGTGCCTTCACTGTTTTCGTTATTAAGTACTCAATAGACATTTACAATCTTAGTTTTATCTGTACTGTCTGAACCAGGCCCAAGATCAATAATGACTTGGTCAACAATTTCTATTTGTTCATTTGCAGCAAGGGAAAACATGCCTTCTGGATTGTTGACATTTTGATTTTTACCGCTAAAATCAAACCCTGTCTTTTTAGAGTACGAAACTCCTTGATTCTCGTGCGACGTTTTAGAGTCGATTAGTTTAAAGTTGGGGCGAATTATAGTATCTGTCGATTTAATTTCATTTACTACGGTTGAAGTTTCTGTACCAGAATCGTCTGACTTTGTATTTGTATAATTAATTAGTAAATATTCGCCTGTTTTTAACTTATATTCTTGGTTTGCCTCAATTCCATTATACTCAATATCTTTTCCAAGTCCTCAATTATTTTGACTCTTGAGATAGGTATTTTGTACATACATGCTATCCCATCCTTGATAACCGACAGCCAACTCACTTGACGTGCTGATAATCGGAGTATTTATTTGAGTGTATTTTAAATGATTTGCATCTACCAAATAACCTGGTGCCTTTGTTTGATCATAAGTGGCGGATTTATAAATATAGAAATCTGTATTTTTAATTGAATCGTCACTATACCCATTTATAGAAGCATCGGTTATGATTTTTTGCACATAAGAATATATTTTATTGAATGTGACCGCTGTATTTCTATTAAGTGGAATTGCAAAATAATTTATGTCTGTATCAATTTCCCCATCACTTACTCTTATATAAGTAGTTTTGTCTGCATCTTGTTTGAATATAAATGCATAATTGTTAGTAAGCGCTTCGATGGTTGAGTCTTTAGAAACGGATAATTGTTTTGGACTTATCTCATTTTGGTATAGATTTAAGAAAATTGTTATATAGTCATCACCGTTTAATGTAGCGTTTCCAAACAGTGGTGACATGCTTTCTTTAACTTGGTCTGTTGCTGGAGTGGTAAATCATTCCCTTAGCGTCTTAAAAGCGGCACAAGTGTTTGATAAATCTTGCGTTGAATCATTATTGCTAGCTAATTTTAAGAAATAGTTTACATATGCTGGATATGTCGCAGTCATTTTATAATTAGGAGTTCTAAATTGAATTATTTCATTTTCTCCAACAGTTATCGGCTGCTCCGCAGTAGGAAGATCTGGCGTATACTCAGCAGTTATTTTACCGATCACTTCATTAGCATCTGCATTACTTTTTGGATAGTAAATCTGTGGATAATCGTTATTCTGCGTTTCGTTGAACTCTGGTTTAAAGCTTTCATTATAATTGAATAAGGGAACTCTTCCGGCAAGTACATTTAGCAGGGCAAGATTTACAAAAGTGTCTGTCGATGTCTCGACACCATCTTTGACTTCGCTTAATCCTTCTTCTTCTCCACTTACTTTTGCAATTTTGACCTCGTCTTCCGTCGTAACTCACACGCCTTTAATTCGACTATCTGCGCCCTCAATAACTTCTGATATTGTATCGTCTGAAATTCGGTCACCGAAATCGACATTTCGCATATTAAATTTATTATAAAGCGCTTTGTATATATTATTAAGGATATTTGCTTCCTCTACTGAATTTACTTTTGTAGTTGTTGAGATTTTTGCTCTTATTTTAATATAATCCTTGACACATGCAATTTCTGACGTCTCCGGAGTAACAATATCGTGCGACATCGCTTTGTTCTTGTCTATGCCACTTTTTATCTCGAGTAGTTTTGCGTTAGAATATTTAAATGAATTTTTAAAATCCGTTTTAGTGCCGGTTCCACTATAAGGTTTAAATGGGTACAATAAAAGATCAAAGTGGTCAATAGTTCTACCACTCTCTTTTGCTATTTTATTGCTAGTATTTGTATAATTAGTTCCGTTTGCGTCAAAGGAACAAATAGTGACTGCTCGATTTATGTCATCTCTTAAATCAGATACGATTATATTCGAAACTAGCGGTGTAGTTGATGAATTATCGTAGATATCTCCCTCAGTGAGATTATAGATCTTATTCATATAATCTCTACAGGTTATTAATGTATCAAATGTGCCTATAGTTTTCTTATAATTGTTATAAGCAGCGTCAAGTGTTTCTTTGTTTGCACCATTTGTTGACGCAGATGTGTTTTTAACCGAGAATCAGTCATCTTCGCACTCGGTGCCATCACTCATAGTAATATTTGAAGTATCAATTTTTGATAGTGTTTCAACTGATATATTTCCATTCTCGCCGTTAGTTCTGATGAATTTAAATGAAATTCCGCTTCCAATAATATTATCTATATCTTCTGGAAATTCAATATACGGAGTGTCTTGCTTAGAATCAAATCCAAATTTTCAGCACTTTGTTTCAAGCGGTTGTGTATTTAAATTATCAACTTGCGTATATACTTCTTTGCTGTTATCTGCTGCACATAAAAATATTCCGTTCTCTGCTATTTGAGACTCTGGCAGATAGTATCTATGATTATCATCTAATTGATCTCTAGTTATGTCATCATATTCTACGCACTCTCCCTCTATTGCTGTGACAGCATCGGTGGTGACATCTCCGCTGAGAGTAATTTGCTTTATAGTTACATAATTAACATCTTCATCCTCATTTTTTAAATTAGTAAACTGAGGAATGGTTATTGTAACGCCATCGGCCGCAAGATCTATGTCTGATCCAATATAAGAAATTCTAACCGGCACAGTTGCAGATCTGTAGTATTTCATCGTATATCCTAGCATATCGCATAATTTTCTCATCGACTCTTCTTGCGTTGCCGATGGCATGTATGCCTCAAGTATATTTTTATCTATTGTATAGTTGAGTTTGTCCGCGATTGCAGTAAGGACCTTAAGTAATACGATTCCAGGATCGCTCTCATTGGTGCTGCTTGGATCTCACCTGTTAGAAAGTTTAGAAGCAGTGTCAATAAGTTCGTTTCATATTTGATAAAAATCACGCTTAGTAGGCGATAAATTTACTGCGTCTATTTCTTTTGTTGTGATCATTGCTTATTCTCCTCTTTACAGATTAATTAAATTGAGCTGTTTTATATAAATATTTATATTATTAGCTGATTTATCTTATAATTTAGCAATTTCAGCACTTAAATATATTTAATAAAAATAAAAGAGGCCAATTACTGGCCTCCATTATTTTATAATTATCTACTCATTTTCATCATACATCAGAAGTGAGTATGTATTAAGCTGATAATCAATTTGGTTTATACCAGAGAATGTGCAATAAAGCTTGCCTTTTTCTTTATTTTGTATAATATCAATATCTTCGCGATTGATCTTTACCTGTGGGATAAATAACGCAAGTTGCTCATATATTAGATCTATAATTACATCTTTTAGCACATAATCATTTTGACTAAATAAGTAATGTTTAAAAAGCATTCCATAATATGGATCGCCAAATAGTTCGCCGCGTTCCGACAAAAGCAGTAGTTGAGTGCTCTGTTTTGTTTGTTGGAGATACTCATTGCTTTTTCATACGTTTGTGCTATTTGAATTGAACATTTTTGGAAATTTTATTGTCCGCATCTACCTTTTCTCCTATTTTAGTGTCTCATTGCCGAGCTGTCAAGTATCATTTATATAATTTAGTATTTTAATCATGTCTGAGTTGCTAATTCCAGCAGTCGGATTCTGTGTCAGCCATATACTGTTTCAACTCTTATCACTATTATTATTACGTGCAATATAATAATACTTTGTGTCCGCACTGTAGTCTCCAATGATTGAATGACTTTCTTCATTTTCTTCTTCTTTGACAAAAATTTGCTTTAGTTTATTATCAGTATCAAGAACGATCGCCGTAATATTTCCTGCGGATATTTTATTAATAGCGTGTGATTCGTGGTACTTTAAACCTGCAACAGACTTACTCTTATTAGCATAGACTAAATATTTCACACTTACTGTGGTGGTTGTGCCCGCCATCTCGGTCTCTTTATTACTGGTCGTTGTAGTATCGCTGGTAATTAATTCTAAATTTAATTGAACCTCGGTATCATTTATAGTTAACGTTATAGTCGTTGCATTTTTAAGTTCCTCTTCTATTGTTTCTGTTTTTGTACTTGAAATTTTCAGCTTATTTGTCGTTAAATATTTAGACTGCATAGTACTTCTAGTAATTTTATCTGTATCGCCGCTCTTGGTAAATACGATTTTAAGTAGATATGATGTATCTACGTCACTTAGTGTACAAGTAGCTTCATATTTTGGCATCATTGATGGTACAATATACGTTTTTTTAGCGTATTTAATGTAGAGATATGTTGTTGATAATTCCTTATCATCTGATATTATATACTGGTTATCTCCACTGTCGGTCGTTTTTACTACGTAGCACTCCGATGGATCACTATCTTCATCATAGTCATACAAATACTTGTTACTGCTGCCATCTGTTGTTGTCACTACTACCAGACCATATTTTGACGCACTGCTGCCAGCATTGTTGTGTATACTGACGTTTAGCGTATTTTTTTCCGCATTGGTATTTTTATATGCGGCGATAGCCGCCCATCCGCCTGCAAGTGTATCTCTTGTATTACTTTCCATAGAACGGCCACTGCACCCAGATAGAGTTAGACACTTGCCGCTATTTTCATTGCGATCTTCCGCTATTAAGTCATTTGCAGATAGCGAGTAGTATCCAAGCGTCTTAAACATTTCTGACATAGCAAGCGTTGTACCTTCACTATCTTTAAATATTTTTACTCAATTTCACGCGTTTTTTGCGGCAGTCGCATCTGTTAAGTATAAAGGAATTTCAATATTTGAATTAAAGTAGCTTTTACCTGTAGCAGTTTGACTTTCGTCGTCTGCGTCTGTATATTCATACTCATATTCATAAGTAAATTTTGCAGAAACCGGTAAATGAAGCGTGCCAGTGACACCATCGACTCCATCAGCCCCGTCAGCGCCATTTTCTCCAGCGTCTCCTTTAGTGCCAATTATTACAGGATCTGTATATGCAACACTTTTCTTATCATCGTCAAACGTATATACTGTCATTTCAAAATTTCATAGATATTTCTTTTCATCACTAGTAATTTGCGGCTTATCAAATCAGCCATCATCTGCTATTGTTTTAATATCTTTATTAAGATCATCGTCAGAAATTTCTACAAATTCTTTTGCTTCCGTCTTTGTTTCTTCTTCAGTGTCCGGCGTCTCTCCGTCTTCTGTCGTGTTTTCATTTGTAGTAGTCTCAATTTCGTCAGTTTTTTCTTTGTCGTCAGGATCAGTTTCGTCGGTTGATTCTTTTTTGGGCACGCCAATTAAATTTTCTGGTAGAGCTATTCCATCCGCATACTCAGACGTTTTATAGTATTCAACCACTAATATTGATTTAATTCCTCTACCACTCGCTCCATTTTTGCCTTTACTTGTAATACATATTTTTTTATTTTCACATTCTTCTATGAAAGTATTAGTCTCGTAGTCAATTGTTTTTGTTCACGTTTTTGTTCACTGTCAGACATAATTTTTACTTTCGTCACTTTCATCTACTGTCAAAACGACCTCGGACCAAGACTCCCATAAGTCAGACGGCTCTTTTGTGTCAGATTCTCCGTAATGGTACCTATTCTCGATTTTACTAATAAATCCTTTGCTTTGCTGTTTAGTTAGATCCGCAAGTTTGTTGGCAATGTCTGCTATGGAATTATACTTAGTCAGCCCATTTTGCGCAGTAGTCTCGCTTTGATCATATACGAGTTTTGTCGACAGCGGCAGAGAAGCATTTTTAGATATTAAGCTACTTTCAGCATTAATTACGCCTCTAGGATCATTTTGTTCTTTACTAGCACCAAGAAATAGTTTTCCCAAAATAACTGGCTGCCCAGGTTCACCGTCATCAAAAGCGAGAAATACTACGTCTCCAGCTTTGTAGCTATTATAAATACCAGGAGGATTACACACCGTTGCCTCTGCATATATCCTATCTGTAATTCCTGCGGACTCGAAATATGGTATACGAACCACGCAAGTGTTTCCTGTATAATCAACCGATTGTATTTCACCTTTAGTTATCATATGCTTCTCCTCATAGCCGTAAATAGTTTAACACGTACTGCAAATAGGTTTATTAATTCTAAAAATGTTACTATAATGATGCGTCATAGTCGCCATCTATACGAGTAAGTGATAACTGTGTTTTATATCCGTTATCATTTATTGTATCCGTTTGCGCTGTTATTATATATAGCCCGCTTGATATATGTTTACCACCACCAGGAAAATAAACGTTTAGCCTTAGATATTGCATAAGCTGTGCGGGTCTTAATAATCCTTGTATTGTAATAGAGGCCGATATTGGATATTTTGTTAATTTTGTATATCAAGAAATATCTTCGGCTCTCAATTTTCGCTGCGAGTTGTTTGAAATAAATGTTGGTGCATATACGTCTTCTCACTCGCCCTTATTATTAATTCTTCTAGTATATTCTTCTGGATAGAGTTTCTGTGAGTAATCATAATACATCGACCAGTGTTCATTATTTTCTACACTAAAACTAGTGACGATTGTTGATGTATTACATCCTATATCAATTTCGTACGCAGTAGAATATTTTTGATTATAGCTAGTTCTTTCTACTTTAAAATACGGTCCGTTGACATTATTTAGCGACGCAAAACTGTCATCATAACCATCATACATTTTGTCAAAAGTAGTATCATCGTGAATTGTTAGTATGTATATGTCTTTACCAGTCGCACTTATGTTTGACCCGGCAGGTGTCATACATCCAACTAGATACGAAATATAATCTAGTGGTGATATATTTGCTTTACTCTCAAGTTCAACTGCCTTATCATCTGCTACAATTAAGCTATCAAGATTCTTATTATTCATTCCAGTAAAAAGAGATCTTAATCCATATCGCGTATCTTTAAATACACGTTTTATTTCGTCACTCGGCTTTTTTTTACCTGAGTTTAAAAATGTAAAATTCCCCGTTTTTCCAAGTGCAGATCCAGAAACCGCTGAGACAATATAACTTATTTTAGAGCCTTCTATATCAAAACTTTGCGTGACTTTTGTTATAATGGCTTCTTCGTCTTTATACACATAGGCTGGCATAGACGAGTCGCCATAACTAAAGACTATCTTACGCGTAGCGCTGACTGAACTAAATACCTTTTCAAAAAAATTCGGGTCATCCCCAACTTTTATTGGATATGTTATATTAAGAGAGTACGTATTAACTTGACCGTTAATTTTCTTAATTGTAAGACTGGTAATATAATTTGGATATTGGATATTAAAGGCCGAATAAAAATTATTGTCATTTTTTTGACGTGCTTTTGTTTTACTAAAGACGCCAAAAGTATACGTTCCTATAGTTACTTTGATTCATGGTGCTTGAACGCGTGCGGTGGATGATAATAAGC
>CAVBGZ010000076.1:0-13561 GCA_963595075.1 Waltera intestinalis | reverse complement strand
GATATAGATACACTTGAAACCCATGTTCATCTTTTCAGGAAAGTATTCATCAACAAGATAGAATTCTGTATCTTTGTTGAATACAATGTGATAATTGACTGGATTTAATCTTGTAGAACATAGTCTTTGAAGGCCAAAGAACAAGACGCTTGAGATGTATTTTCTTTCAGTGCCCAAAGTGTGGGCGATGATATCATCGTTGAATGGTGCTTGATCTTTATAATAGAAATTCCAGAAATCTTTTTTAAGTTGATTCCAATCTTCCACAACAGTTAATCCATTACCAGATCTTTTTTTATGTATGATGCCCGCATAATTAACGGTATTTGGATTTAATATTTTTGAATCCAATCGAATATCAATATCCGCAATCCAACCTTCACACGTTTTCTTTCCAATATAAAGAAGAGCTGCTTTTGTGCATGCATCCGACAAATCATCATCTTTTAAGTTTTCGTAGAATACTTCTTGTTCGGATTTATTTGTGTATTTAGAAAACAAAGCCAATTGTTTTGGATTCATAACTCGGCCCTTTTCATTGACAAGAGCATTTAAAGTTTTATAGTTGATTCCAACCTCTTCGGCGAGCTGTTTCATATTTAAATTATTTTCCAAACATAAAAAATCTATATAACCTTTAACCGACATGATATGCCTCCAAACTCTATGAATATAGTAACATGGGCAGAAGGGCAAAAGAAAGAAATCTAAAATAAAACATAATAGACAGTTGCAAAAACTAGATTAAATGGTATGATAAAGATGAAAGTTATAGGTCGTATATCTTTTAACTTTTTAGAAAGGAGAACCAAAAATGGAAAAACTATATTGGGGTCCAACTGATGTGGCTATCTACGCAAATATCAGTAAATCCAAAGCATATCAATTTATCCAAGTCATGAAAGATGAATATGAACTGGATGAAAGACGGCTGTTAAAAGGCAAAGTACCAGTGGTCATTGTGAAGGATTTTTTTGATTTTAAAGTACAAAAAAAGGTTTAACTTGGCGGCAACCAAATTAAACCGGAGGCATTAATATACCCCAACGCACGTATATTATAACACATAACAAAAAAATGTGGCCTCCTTTTATGTATGAGAAAAGGAGATTTTTAGTGAGAAAAAAAGGAAATATCAATCCCCATTCCTACTATACGATCCAATATTGGATGATTAGTGAACTAGGATTGAAGGGATTAGAATTAAGTGTCTACGCAATTATTTATGGTTTCTCTAGAGACCATAGTGGTGCTTTTATTGGAAGTAGACAATATTTAGCAAGCTTTACAAATTCAACAAAAACAGGCATCGATAAAGCTCTAAAAAGCTTGCTTCAAAAAGATTTATTAGAAAAGAAAGAGTTTCTGAATCGAGGAGTAAAAAATTGTACGTATGTCGCAAAAGCGGCACCAAACTCAGTTGGCTACCAGTCAACACTGTTATCTAGGGTAGGCAACTCAGTTGGTCAGGGTGGCAAATCTAGTTGTCCTAATAATATAGAAGATAATATAGATGATAATAATACTCTCTCTTTAGAAATGAAAAAGTATGGGTATTATGGAAATGTAATCTTAAATGATGAACTGTATGATCGATTAAAAATTGAATCAGAACAATATGTGGATGAGTATATTAATCGATTAGATTCACATATTGAAATTCATCAACAACATCAACAATATTCAACCTATTCACCTGTTCAATTCTTTTATAAAATTTTTGATATGCTACGTAGAGACGGACATATAGAGGTATAGAGTATGTCTGTTAAACGTTTAGGAAATAAAAAATATGAAATACGAGGATCCGTTCCAACATCTACGGGAAAGTATCATCATTATTCATTTAGAAAAATATTTAATTCAATTAATGATGCACGTGAATTCGAGCTCAAATATAAAGAATCATTTAATATCGAAACACATACGATTGAAAATCATTCGTACACACTAAAAGAATTTATTGATGTATATGATCTGGCTAAATCCAATCAGTTAAAATCCAGTACCAAACAAAGTAATACGTACATTTCTAAATATTTTGAACCATTGTTTGATGAAAAGATTCAATCGTTAACTTCTGGTCAAATCAAAGAAATTACAGATGCCGCATTTAAAAAGGGATTAAGTGAAGAATACGTAAATAAAATGTTGACGTACTTGAATAAAATATATAACTACGGATTGGAAATGGGATATGTGCAATTTAATCCAGTAAAAAGAATTCCAAAGTATAAACGCCCAGATAAAATAGTAGAAGATGATGATTTCTATACACCAGCCGAATTTGAACAATTTATCAAATACTTTCCGAAGAAAAAAGAAAATGGGGAATATGTCTGTTATGTGATTGTAAATTTGTTGTATTTTATGGGATGTCGATTTGGTGAATGTGTGGCGCTGACACCTAATGATATTGATATGAAAAATGGAACCATTCGATTTAATAAAACAGTTGCACGATATGTACAAGGAAGATCGTATCTGGTAACACCACCAAAGACAAAGAATAGTATTCGAACAATCACGATGCCACAACGAATGAAGACAATCATGAAAGAATATTTAGATTGGTATAACGATTTGTATTGTGTTAGAAAAGACACGTTCTTATTTGGAGTAGATCGACCTGTTCTTGCCAAGGTAGTAAAAAAGCGTATGGCTATCGCATGTGAAAAATCCGGAATTCGAATGATAAAGATTCATGGCTTTAGACGAAGCAATGCATCACTATTATGTAATGCGAATGCACCAGTATCTCTAGTCGCAAAACGATTGGGACATACGCAAACCGAATGTCTAAAAACTTATGTTAAGTTCTTCAATAATTCCAAGCAGAGTTTAATCGATATCATTGATTCGGAATTTGAATGATGACACAAAAAGCTCAACGCAGTTGCCCGTTATTGAACTTCATTACCACCTTAAGTGTGGTAGTAGAGTTCAATAGGGAAGGGCATTACCAACAAGTTGGTTAAAAGGTAGGAAATCAAAATGAATGAACTATCCGTAACAATAACGGTTGGAGAAGGATGCGAAGAACATAATCATGGTTTAGAATATCGTTCGAAATTAGAACATACACATGATACAAGTGAAGATACAGTGATTGAACTTGTACCATATAAGAAATGTTATAGGGATCAAATCAATGAATTCATGGCACCTTATATCAAAGAAGGAAATGATTACACACTGATGCGAAAAGCTGCTGCTTGGGAAAGATACAATCGTGGACAAATAAAGACAAAACCACGAAATAGAGACTATCCATTGATTGGAAATGACTATTATACAGAACATCTACATGATCAGATGCGAAATCCAAAAACCAATAAAATGGAACAAATTAAAATGTTTCGATCTTTGATTATTGGACTAGGAGATCAGAAGGATCGAGAATCTGGAAAAATCACAAAAGATCAAGCTATACGAATTTTTAGTCAATTTCTAGAAAACTTTAGAAAAGATTTTCCAAACTTTCATATATTAGGAGCTACCATACATTTGGATGAGTCTGGATTCTATCATATGCATCTAGATTTCAAACCAATCTATGAAAGAGCTGTAAGTATGGAATATATTCAAAAACATGGTGGTGGATTACGTTGTGGTACAGGTTTAGATGAAACATTAAGAAGAATGGGATTTAAACCAGAACAATCGATTATTAATGAAAGAGATAAAGTTCCAATCTTATTTAATGCGATGCGAAATAAAATGTATAAAACCATGGAAACCATTATGAATGGTGAAAACCTATATTTAATGTATGGGGCAACAAAAATAAAAGAACCTCAAAAAGATTCATCAATCAATATGCCTTTAAGTCAATGGCAAGATACTAAAGATAAAGTGCAGGATATGCAACATAATATGAATGTTGCGAAAGACTTTTTAAAACAAGAAACTGCAGATGAAAAGAGTATAGTGTATGCGTATGAAAGATTGGAGAATGTAGCCTCAAAACTAGAGAAAATGGAGAATTCTCCTAAATCAAGATTAAATAAGAATAAGATCGTGATTGAATATCATGTATTTGATCAATTAAAAACATTTATTCATGAATTAAAGTCGATGATTGGAATGTTGCTAAAGCATGTCAATGTATTAACTGGTGAAAACAATAAACTTCAAAAGGAATTAAAAGATTGTTTAGAAGAAAAGAGTTCGTTAGAAAAAGATTTGAGTTATTCGAATGGGCTTAATAAAAGATTAGAATCCGAAAAGAAAGATTTGAATCTGAAAATAGATGGTTATATTTATACCATAGATTCGTTAGATACAAAATTAAATAAATCTCAGGCAAAAAATAACGCACTCAATCAATTTGTAAAAGAGACAAAGGAAAGCTATGTTCATTTGAAAGATGGGCAAAGCGTATCTATATATGATGAAATGATGAATAGATTAAGTAGTTCAGATCGAAATCTGGTTAGAAAGTCGATAAATAAAATGGATAATAAAATTGAACAGAGAATGTGAAAAAGCAGGCTAAAACGGACCTGCTTTTTAAATGAATTGAAAATATTTTGCGATTTTTTTGCGATTTTTAGTTGAAATATCACGAAATTTTGATGTTTAGAATCTGATTGAATATAACTCAATTGTTGATATGTGCTTTATATAAGGCATAAAAAAAGCCCTCAGGCTAAGCCTTGGGGCAATCTTTGACAAATGGTGGTCTCAGTCGGAATCGAACCAACGACACAAGGATTTTCAGTCCTTTGCTCTACCAACTGAGCTATGAGACCACATGGTTGCGGGAGAAGGATTTGAACCAACGACCTCCGGGTTATGAGCCCGACGAGCTACCAGACTGCTCTATCCCGCGATATGAAATAATAATGGCGGAGAAGCTGGGATTCGAACCCAGGCGCCGCTTGCACGACCTACCGGTTTTCAAGACCGGACCCTTCAGCCACTTGGGTACTTCTCCATATATGTATTTAAATTGGTGGACCCTGTAGGACTCGAACCTACGACCCGCCGGTTATGAGCCGGATGCTCTGACCAACTGAGCTAAGGGTCCAAATAAACTCGTTGGTGGCTGGAGTGAGACTCGAACTCACGACCTTCCGGGTATGAACCGGATGCTCTAGCCAACTAAGCTACCCAGCCAAGAATATAATGGTCGGGACGACAGGATTTGAACCTGCGACCCCTTGATCCCAAATCAAGTGCACTACCAAGCTGTGCTACGTCCCGATCTAATTTAGAAATAAAAATGGCGCGCCCAGCAGGAGTCGAACCCACAACCTTTTGATCCGTAGTCAAACGCTCTATCCAATTGAGCTATGGGCGCATGTATCTTTAACTGAGCGACTTATCCGCTCAGTGCCTATTTATATTATCATCACTTTTTTTAAATTGCAACACTTTTTTTAAAAAAATATTAATCTTCTTTTTTTACGTAGTATAATAGTTCAAAAAGGAGATATTTATTATGAATAAAATGGAATCTTGTAAAGGACATTTAATCGTATCTTGCCAGGCACTACCTGATGAACCACTTCATTCATCCTTTATTATGGGACGAATGGCAAAAGCCGCTTTAGAAGGAGGGGCCAAAGGAATTCGTGCCAATACTGTAGAAGATATTCAAGAAATACAAAATCAAGTGGATTTACCCGTTATTGGAATTATTAAAAGAAATTATGGAGACTGCCCTGTATTTATTACACCAACCATGAAAGAAATTGATGAATTAGTTAATGAAGCACATCCAGAAGTTGTAGCTCTTGATGCCACATGTAGAATTCGCCCAGATGGAAAAACATTAGACGAATTATATAGTGAAATTCGTGCAAAATATCCAGATCAAAAACTAATGGCAGACTGCTCAACATTAGAAGAATGTCTACACGCATCAAAACTAGGCTTTGATTATGTAGGAACTACACTCGTTGGCTATACAGAAGAAAGTAAAGGCAATAAGATTGAAACAAATGATTTTGAAATGATTCGAAATTATTTAAGTAAGTCTTGTACACCCATGATTGCCGAAGGAAATATTGATACACCACAAAAAGCACGTCGAGTCCTAGAACTAGGATGTTATACAGTCGTTGTTGGATCTATTATCACTAGACCACAACTGATTACGAAACGATTTGTCGATGCGATAGAGGAATAAATATGTTAGAAGTAAATGAAGTAGAAGAATTATTAGAACGATGCATGGCATCCAATTGTGATTTTGCCGAAATCTTTGAAGAAGAAGGAACCACAGAAACACTATCCATGTTAAATTCAAAATTGGAAGATGCCAATCAACTCTTAAGAGCCGGCATTGGCATCCGTCTATATAAAGGAGTTCAATCTGTATATGGATATACAAATGATCTAGACATGGATTCTCTATATGAATTAGTCGACGATTTACGCTCAGGCTTTGGCATTGTAGATAAAAAAGTACATATCCAATTAAAAGAACAAACACACCCCAATCTACATCCCGTTCACATTCATCCTGTGAATGCAAGTCTAGAAGATAAAGTAGAGTTAATGCAGCAGGCAAGTCAAGCAGCCACAGATTACTCAGACAAAATCAATAAAGTAACTGTAAATATGACAAACGTACACCAAGATGTACAAATATCTAATAGTGATGGAAGAATCGTACACGACACAAGAATTCGTACACGTATGGCCGTGCAATCCTTTGCACAAGAAGGAGACAATCTTCAATCTGGATATGAAGCACCCGGCGCCAGTATGGGACTTGAATTTTACGATGACGTTACACCAGAATCGATTGGTCAAGAAGCCAGCCGCATTGCGATTGTATTATTATCCGCAAAAAATTGTCCATCCGGAAAAATGCCAGTCATCATTGACAATGGTTTTGGAGGGGTCATCTTCCATGAAGCATGTGGACATGCACTTGAAGCTAGTTCTGTATCCAAAAACCAGAGCGTATTCTGTAATAAATTAGGAACAAAGATTGCGAATGATTGCGTTACAGCCATTGATGATGGAACCATCCCAAATGGTTGGGGTTCTCAAAATGTAGATGATGAAGGAAATCTTCAACAAAAACGTGTTTTAATTGAAAATGGAATTTTAAAAACATATATGATTGATCGCTTAAATGGACGAAGAATGGGCATGGAATCGACATCAAGTTCAAGAAGACAATCCTATAAATTTGAAACTACATCAAGAATGACAAACACCTATATTGCCGCAGGAAATGATGATTTTGAAGAAATGTTTGTCGGTATTAAAAAGGGCCTTTATGCCAAGAAGATGGGTGGAGGAAGTGTAAATCCTCAAACGGGAGAATTTAACTTTGCCGTAAGTGAAGGCTATTTAATTGAAGATGGAAAAATCTCATATCCAGTAAAGGGAGCTTCATTAATTGGAAATGGAGCCGACATCCTATTCCATATTGATCGTGTAGGAAAGAATTTATCAAGAGGACAAGGCATGTGTGGAGCAAGTAGTGGTTCCATTCCAACCGACGTTGGACAACCTGCCATTCGTGTCAATGAAATTACAGTAGGAGGTACTGCCGATGAATAAGCGTTTATGGATCGATCAAGCCGCTATGCTTGGAATTGATCAATTTGAAATCTATGAATCCACTACTGTAGAAAAAGAAATGACATGGTTTCAAGGACAAGTGGATACTCTAGTCTCTAGTAAAGTAACAGGAACAAGTATTCGTGGTGTCATTGATGGTAAAATGGCCAATATGGCCTTAGAAAAAGTAGAAGATGATCAATGTAAAGAGATTTTAGAGCTTCTCATTGAACAAGGAAATGCTTTGACTAGTGATAATGAAGATGAATTAAGAGCACCACAAGAAATTGACTATGTAAAAAAGAATGTCACATGGCATATGGCCGACATGTCGCAAGTACGTAATCTATTAGAAACATTAGAAAAGAAAATTCTTGCCTATGATTCAAGAGTCATTCAAGTTGGCTATTTAGGCTATTCACAAGGATCAGGCACAAGAAACATCACAAACAGTTTAGGACTTGATGTTTCTGATTTTGATGAAATGCAGTATCTAGGCGCAAGCGTTGTTGTTAAGGAAAAAGATGAAATCAAAAACGCTTTCCATATTGAAGTCGTTTATGATTTTGATCAATTTGACGAAGATGGTTTCGTTCAAAAAGTATGCGATAAAGCATTAGACAAACTTGGCGCAAGCAGTATTCCAAGCTGTAGTTGTCCTGTCATCTTTGAAAAGGATGCGATGACCTCTTTATTTGGTGCCTTTACAGGACTATTTAGTGGAGAACTCATGTATAAAGGTATTTCTCCATTAAAAGATAAATATAATGAAGAGATTTTTTCAGATAAAATCACGATCATTGATGATCCAAAAAATACAGATTGTTTAAGTATTGCCAATTTTGACGATGAAGGCTGTCCAACAAGCTCAAAAACATTGGTTGATCATGGAAAGTATGTTATGATGCTTCATGACACAAGAAGTGCCAAACAAATGGATACTGAAAGTACAGGAAATGGCTTTAAATCAGGATATGCATCAAGAGTTGGTGTACAACCCATGAATTGTTACATTCAACCAGGAACACAATCTTTACAAGAATTATGCCAAACCATTCAAGAAGGTTTTGTCGTTACCGATTTACAAGGTTTACATGCAGGACTTGATTTTGTATCAACCAACTTTTCTCTACAATGCCAAGGCTATTGGGTCAAGGATGGAAAGAAAGAAAAGAATGTAACTTTAGTAACGGTTGCGAATAATTTCTTAGACATGATGAAACATGTCATTGCGGTTGGAAATGATTTAGATTGGAGCTATCATCAAGTATGTAGTCCAAGTATCGCATTTGAAAAGTGCACAATATCAGGAGAATAACTATGGTAAATGAATATACAAATGAAAAGCTTCAACAAGCTCTAATTGTCTTTAATAAAGAAAAGACAGACGAAGCCTTTCGTGATTTATTAAATGTTTTGATTACGACAAACTTTCTAACACCAGCCAACTGGGATAAAGATCCAGTAAAGGACGACAAAGGAAATGTGATCTTTGAACAAGATACACAATTTCAATTGTCTTTGATTCAAAGTGATACAGGACAAAGCTTTTTTCCTATCTTTTCCAGCAAAGAACAATTCAATCGTTGGGATAAAGAAGGAAATACACACTCTTTAGTGATGGATTTTAATCAATACGTTCCATTTGTGAATATGGCTCAAAACCAAATTCAAGGCGTTGTCATTGATCCATTCGGAGCCAGTGTATTATTAGATACACGTCTATTGTTGGATTTAAATAAAAATCGTACAAGTCAAGTGAGTGAAAATCCAATTCATAAAGGAGACCATCTACAACTTCGTGATCCTATCCAAAATGTAACGGAACTACAAAGAGCCATTTGTGCTTTTGGCGAAAGTCATAGTGACATTAAGTCTATCTATCTAAAAGAGAGAATGGTCAAAAATGAAGCGAGTCATTGGTTTATTATTGTCGATATGGAAAATGATTCGAAACAAACTCTTCAAGATCTAGGCAATGCCTGTTTACCAGTGAATTATGGTAAAGGTTTTGAATTTATGTTTGGAAGTATGAAGTTAGCGAAAAAAATTATGGAAGATACAGTTCCAACATACGTAAAGGGGTAGCAAGAAGCCATCCCTTTTTTGTATAATGAGGGTATGAATTTACCAAACTATATCCTTAAAATATTAAAAACAATCAATGAAGCTGGTTATGAAGCCTATGTGGTTGGTGGCTGTGTACGAGATTATTTACTAAAACGAAATATTCATGATTATGATATTTGTACCAATGCACAACCAGAAATCATCTTATCTTTATTTGAACACTGTATTCCTACTGGCCTACAACATGGTACAGTTACGGTTGTGTCTGAAAGTCTTGTTGAAATTACGACCTTTCGTATGGAAAGTGAATATAAGGATCATCGACATCCTAACTCTGTACAATATGTAAAGAGTATTGAAGAAGATTTATCGAGAAGAGATTTTACCATCAATGCGATGGCCTATCATCCAGATACAGGTATTATAGATCCTTATGGTGGACAAGAAGATTTAAAAAAAGGAATCATTCGCTGTGTAGGAAATCCAGATACCCGTTTTAATGAGGATGCCCTAAGGATGCTTAGAGCGTATCGTTTTTGTGCAAAATTAAAATTTAAATTGGAAGAAGAAACGAAACAATCGATTTTAAAAAATGCATCGGACATTCAATATGTATCGATTGAAAGGATTGTACATGAATTAAAAGAAATCATGGAAAATGATCCGCAAATCCTGGCACAAATGACCTTACTTTTAAAGCCGATTATTCCAGAGTTGGATGAGGCTTTACATTGTACACAACATTCCATCTATCACTATACGGATGTTTTACATCATACTTTAGATGCGATGAGTTATTTAAAACCCTATGATGAAACGTTATCGTTTGCGCTTTTATTTCATGATTTAGGAAAGATGCAAGTAAAGACAACCGATGAAAAGGGGTTTGATCATTTTTATAAACATCCAAAGTATAGTAAAGAAATTGCGCATCGGCTTTGTTTAAAATTAAAGCTCACAAAGGAACAAAGAAAGTGGATTCCATTTTATGTAGAGCATCATGATGATGAATTTTCATGTAAATTAAAGACAATATATCGATATCGAATTGAATATGGTATTGATGAGGATAAGTTATTTAAACTGATGCAGATACGATATTGTGATGCGATGGCACACTCTGAAAAGGGAAGAGAATCCATTCAAAAAGTCAAAGATTTTTATGCCTTCTATCAAGAAAATAAAAATCGTTGTATGTCTTTAAAAGATTTATGTATCGATGGAAAAGATGTCATTGAAAACACGTCTTTTCAAGGTAAAGACATCAATCTTGCCTTAAAAGAATGTTTACGCCTTTGTTTCTATGATCCAAAAATGAATGAGAAAGAAAGATTGATTCACTTTCTGCAAAATAAAAAGGATGGGATTAACTAGATTCCCATCCAATTTTTGTATACATACGCAATTGTAACTAAGATGATACTTGTGATCAATAAGTTATTCGCAATGATTTTACGATATTTTGGCTCCATGATCACCATTTCAGGAATCACTGGATTATACCGAATCGCAAGCTCTGTATTTACTTGAAACTTAGGTTCTAAGGATTTCTTTTGTGTAATCACCGTTTCAACAAGGCGATTTTTAAAATCTTTAAACTGAATCACCGGAATATAAACAGAAAATTCTTCTTGTTTATATTCTACATATTTAATGATCTTTCCAGTAGCTTTCTTGTTAAACTTCCAATATTTTTTATAGTATAGAAGATTTAACACAAAACTACATACAAATAATAGAATAGCAAAGTTTAGTAACATGTTAAATTTATGCATTTCTAAAATCATAGTATCACTCATTTCTTGTTTGTATTAGTTTATCACATCCAGCTACAGTTTTCCTCCATAAACAGGAAAGAAACTGCTTTGACCATAGTTTTCAATGGGCTTAAAATGTTTTAATATCTCCATATCTTCATCTGAAATGGTAAAATCGATCTTCGCATTATCCTCAATATGTTTTGGATTCGCACTCTTTGGAAGGGACACACAACCAAGCTGAATGGTATATCGAATGCATAATTGTGCGACACTTACATTGTATTTATCAGCCATCTTTTTAATGTCTGGATTGTTTAAGATTTCACCATGCGCAATCGGAGAATAAGCCTCCACTAGAATGTTGTGCTTTTGACAGAAATCAATCAATTCTAAAGGCGTATTACTAATGTGTAAAAGAATTTGATTGATCATTGGTTGAATACTCGCATTTTGCATAATGTTTTCTAAATCTTCGATCATGAAATTCGATACACCAATGACTTTTACTT
This sequence comes from Waltera intestinalis, assembly GCA_963595075.1. Classification (GTDB taxonomy): domain Bacteria; phylum Bacillota_I; class Bacilli_A; order Erysipelotrichales; family Erysipelotrichaceae; genus Holdemanella. The sequence continues at coordinate 1,695 of CAVBGZ010000076.1, read as the reverse complement.
TACCTGCTTTATAGGCATCTTCTAATGCTTTCCATACTTCTACATTTTCTTTGAAGTAACGATTATCCGATTGATTCACTTCTGCCCATGGCTGTGGAGAATGGATGATCATTTGATCAATATAATCAATCCCTAACTTTTCTAAAGTTTCATCAATGGATTTTGCGGCACTTTCATACGTCTTATGTTCAGCTGCTACTTTACTTGCGATATAAATTTCATCACGAGAAATACCAGATGTCAAAATGCCTTTTCCTACACCGACCTCATTTCCATAGGCTTGTGCAGTATCGATATGACGATATCCAAGTTGAAGAGCGGTATCTACCACTTTACTTACTTCTGCATCATCAATCAACCAAGTTCCTAGTCCTAATTCAGGGATTTGTATTCCGTTGTTTAAAATCATATGATTTACCTCCTAACATCATGTTAAGTCCTAAAGCTGACTTTAGGTCAAGCAAATCATTTCACTTTAAGTTTTAACTTTTGAACGCTATGATTCAAGAAAAGTGAGGTAGTAATTATGGCATGTACAACGATATTAGTAGGAAAAAAGGCATCATACGATGGTTCATGTATGATCGCAAGAAATGATGATTCTGGATCGGGTCATTTTACGGCAAAAAAATTTGTGGTTATTCATCCAGAAGAGCAGGCAAGAAAATATAAATCCGTGATTTCTGGTGTAGAAATGGATTTACCAGAAAATCCAATGCGCTATACGGCAATGCCAAATGCGCTTGAAGGAGAAGGCATTTGGGCAGCAAGTGGTGTCAATGCAGCCAATGTAGGTATGACGGCAACGGAAACAATCACATCCAATCCTCGGGTTTTGGGTGCAGATCCTCTTGTGCAAAATGGAATTGGAGAAGAAGATTTAGTGTATATCGTACTTCCTTACATTCATAGCGCAAGGGAAGGTGTAGAAAGACTTGGAAAATTACTTGAAACCTATGGAACTTATGAAATGAATGGGATTGCCTTTGAGGATACCGATGAGATTTGGTGGCTAGAAACGATTGGTGGACATCATTGGATGGCTCGACGTGTTCCGGATGATTCTTACGTTGTCATGCCAAATCAATTAGGTATTGATCATTTTGATTTTGAGGATACGAAAAATTATATGTGTTCAAGTGATTTAAAGGATTTCATTGAAAAATATCATTTGGATGTGAGTGATAATCCTAGAGATATGTTTGGTAGTCATGATGATTCAGATCATATCTACAATACGCCTAGAGCTTGGATCATGTTGAAATATTTAAATCCGCATAGTAAGGAGTGGGATGAAAAAGGACCTCAGGCTGATGATTTACCTTGGTGTATGGTTCCTGAAAAGAAGATTACAGTAGAAGATGTAAAATATGTATTATCCAGTCATTTTCAGGGAACACCTTATGATCCATATTTAAGCTATGGGGATAAATCGATGGCAGGAGCCTATCGTTCGATTGGTATTAATCGTAATGATTTTGTATCTTGCATTCAAATGAAGGAAGGGATGGAAACATTAGAGTGGGTCGCTTTCGCATCCAATGCCTTTAATGTGACGGTTCCTTTCTATGCGAATGTTGAAAAGACACCAGAATATTTAAGTAATACGACAAAAGAGGTTTCTACAGATAATTTTTATCCATTAGGCAAGAATACCCCAACTGAACAGATTCGTTTGGTATGTTGGCGCAATCT
>CAVBGZ010000075.1:0-13659 GCA_963595075.1 Waltera intestinalis | reverse complement strand
ATGTAACACCAATTCCACATAACGGATGTCGTCCACCAAAACGACCTCGTGGATAGTAAAGGAGGATAACGATGCAGGAATTTGAAAGAGCTTCACTACGTAAAGAAAGTGTAGACGAAGAAAAAAATACTGGATCTTATGTCTTTGAACCTCTAGAAAGAGGTTTTGGAATCACTGTCGGTAATACAATTTGCCGCACAATGTTGACAAGTGTTAAAGGAACGGCTGTAGTCGGTTTTAAAATTAATGGTTTCGACAATAAATCTACTGTCGTAAATGGCATTTTAGAAGATGTATATCGTATCGCATTAAATTTAAAAGCCTTAAAACTTGTGAATGATGGAGAAGCATTCCAAACATTACATATTTCTAAGAAAGGTCCAGCGACAATTCAGGCAGCGGATGTAATTTGCCCTGAAGAAGTTGAAGTTGTTGATCCTGAACAAGTGATTTGTACTTTAGAAAAAGGTGCAAGCTTGGAAATGGAAATTTATGCAGTGACTGGAACTGGATATAAGAGTTCGATTGAAAACAAAGCTGCCTATAACTTAGGTGAAGAAGTTGTAGCGCTTGATTCAATTTTTACACCAATCCGTAAAGCAGATTATATGTCAGAACCTGCTCGTGTTGGATTGGATGCCAAATTTGATAAAGTACATATTAATGTAGAAACAGATGGAACAATTACTCCTTTACAAGCCATCACAACGGCCGCAAAAATCTGTTTAGAAAACTTGGAAGTGATTCTTCCAATATCAGATTTGGAATTAGAAGAAAGTTTCATGATTCAAAAACCTCAAGTTGAGGATGTTAAAAAAGTAAACACAATGATGATTGAAGACTTAGATTTATCTGTACGTTCTTATAATTGCTTAAAGCGTGCAGGAATTCAAACAGTCGATGAACTTACACAAAAAACAGAAGATGAAATGATGCATGTTAAGAATTTGGGTAAGAAATCACTCAAAGAAGTGAAGGACAAAATGTACCAATTAGGTTTGTTCTTTAAATCGTATGAATAAGAGGAGAAGGAATCATGTGGAATCGTAAATTGGGACGTAAAGCCGACCATCGTAAAGCGTTGTTACGTAATATGGCAACATCTTTAATTGAGTCAGGCCAAATCGAAACAACAGAAATGAAGGCAAAAGAATTAAGCGCAGTAATGGATTCATTAGTAACATTAGCAAAACGTGGAGACTTACATGCACGTCGTCAAGCTGCAGCTTATGTACGTAACGTAGAAGTTGATGAAGAAGGAACAACAGCTCTTCAAAAACTATTCAATGAAATTGGACCAGCTTATGCAGATCGTAACGGAGGATACACTCGTGTAGTTAAGACACGTATTCGTCGTGGAGATGCAGCTCCAATGGCCATCGTACAATTTGTGAAGTAGATCTCTACTTCACTTTTTTTAAAGGAATACGAATATGGATGATTTAAAACAATATGCACAAGAACACAAAGTTCCTGTTATGCAAGATGAAGGATTGGATTTTCTATTAAAACAAATCCAAGAAAATCACTGCCTTTCTTTTTTAGAACTTGGAACAGCCATTGCACGTACTTCTATTGAAGTGGCAAAGCTGGATTCAAAAATGAAAGTTGTTACGATTGAAAGAAATCCAGAAATGATTGTGCAAGCGAAAAAGAATATTGAAGAAAGTGGACTTTCTAGTCAAATCCAACTTATTGAGGGGGATGCCCTTGAGGTTGAGGTAACAGGAAATTTTGATTGTATCTTTATTGATGCTGCCAAAGCACAATATAAACGTTTCTTTGAGAAATATTGTCCACTTTTAAATGAGAATGGTATAATTATTTCAGATAATATGAATTTTCATGGATTAGTCGAACATCCTGAACGTACGCATAATCGCAATACGAAACAGCTTGTTCGAAAACTTCATGATTATCATGACTTTCTTGCAAGCCTAACTGATTATGAAACAGAGTTTTATGATTATGGCGATGGTGTTGCATGTACAAGGAGGAAATAGTGCATGAAATTGGTTAAATTTTTAGCAGGTACTGCTGCCGTAGCTGCCGGTGCATGTGCAGTCATGGGAAAAATGAAAAGGGACAAAGAAAAACAAGAAGAATTAGATGAATTCTTATGCCCTGATATTGATGAACCGGTTGTTCAAAATATTGAAGAAGAAACACAAGAAGAACCAGTAGAAGATACTGAAACGCAAGAAGAAGAGTAACATCTTGACCGCCTTAAATGAGGCGGTTTTTTATTTGGCAAATAAAGACACTTTTTTGTTCAAACTACATCCTTATATCTTTTTGTAAAATAGATTATCTTGTCTATGAGGTGAAAAAAAGATATGAATTATTATTTAGCTATTGATATTGGAGCATCTAGCGGAAGACATATATTAGCTCATTTAGAAGATAATAAAATAAAAATCGAAGAAATTTACCGGTTTAAAAATGAGTTAAAAGAAAAAGATGGTCATTTAATATGGGATGTAGATGCATTATTTCAACACATTCTAACTGGAATGAAAGAATGTAAAACAAGAGGTATGATTCCTGTATCTGTGGGAATTGATACATGGGCCGTAGATTATGTACTCATAGATTCAAATGGTAAACGAATACATGATGTATACAGCTATCGAGATAGTAGAATAGTTGGAATGGATCAAAAAGTATATAAAAAGATCAGTGAAGAAGATTTATATGCGAGAACAGGAATTCAAAAACAAATCTTTAATACCATCTATCAACTACGAGCTGAAAATAATCTAGATATGGCAGAAAGTATGTTGATGATACCGGATTTCTTTCATTATTTATTAACAGGAAATAAAGTTACAGAATACACAAATGCGACGACAACACAATTGGTAAGTCCTAAAAGTAAGGATTGGAATTATGAAATCATTGAAACTCTTGGATATCCTAAAAAAATATTTCAAAATATTCAAACACCAGGATATTTAGTAGGATCCCTCACAAAAGAAATTCAAGAAATCGTTGGATACAATACAAATGTTATTTTACCACCAACACACGATACAGCTTCCGCAGTTTTGGCATTACCAACCAATGAAGATTCACTCTATATCTCTTCAGGCACATGGTCATTAATGGGATGTGAACTAAAAGAAGCCAACTGTTCAAAAGAAAGCCAACAAAATAATTTTACCAATGAAGGTGGCTATGCATATCGATTTCGCTATTTAAAAAATATCATGGGAATGTGGATGATCAATAATGTAAAAGATGAAATTGGACAAAATTATTCCTTTGATCAAATCTGTGATATGGCAAGTAAAGAAACCATTACATCTATTGTGGATGCACAAGATAATCGCTTTCTAGCCCCTAAAAGTATGGTTCAAGAAGTACAAAAAGCCTGTATGGAAACAGGACAAGAAGTACCAAGAACAATTGGACAACTCACAAAAGTAATCTATCAATCCTTAGCTCAAAGTTATCAACAAACTGTAAAAGAAATTGAAACAGTAACAGGAAAACAATATGAATGTATACACATTGTTGGAGGAGGATGTATGGCATCTTATTTAAATCAATTAACAGCGAATACATGTAAAAAAACGGTGTATGCAGGTCCACAAGAAGCAACCGCTATAGGAAATATTGCCTGTCAAATGATCGCAAACAAAGAATTAAAAAATCTACAAGAAGCAAGAATGTGTATTTATCATTCATTTAACATTAGAAAATTTGAAGGAGAATAAGAATAATATGTTAGTAAATACAACCGCAAAAGTAGGCGTATTTTCAATCGCACTTCAAGCCTATCTACCCCAATTTCCATCCCTTTTACCAGAATTTAAAAATCAGTACGAAGCATTTAAAAAAATCATCCCAAATTCAGTTGAAGTCATTGATGGAGGTATCGTAACCACAAAGGAAGCTTCACAAAAAACTGGAGATTTATTTCGAAGTAAAGATGTGGATGTAGTATTCTTACAACTCTTAACCTATGCCACATCCTACAATATGTTACCTGCCATACGCGATTTAAATGTACCTGTCGTATTGGTCAATATTCAAAAGTTACAAGCACCCGATTATGCCAATACGACAACAGAAAAATGGCTAGGCGAACTTTATGCCTGTGGAGCCGTAGGAGAAATGGTCGCAGATTTAAAAAGAGCCAATAAAAGATATGATGTGATTACTGGTGTTGGTAAAAGCGATCCAATTGTACAAAAGGAAATCGAAGAATGGTGTAAAGCAGCACAAGTAAGAAGAAGATTTAGAAATACAAATTTAGCTCAAATTGGAAGACCCTATCCAGGAATGATGGACTTATATATCGATGAAACGAATTTATACAATCGAATGTGGGTATATACAAAACAATTCGATTGGGAAAAAATGTGGGCCATTGCCGATCCTGTAACAGATGAAAAGGTAATTGAAGAAAAAGCAAAAGAAATATTAGATACATTTGAAATAGAAGGAAATGCCACTATAGAAACGGTTTGGGACATGGCTAAATATGTTGTTGCCTTTGAACAATGGGTAAAAGAAGAAGAGATTGGCATGATTGCCTCCCATTATGATGGCTTTGCCCAAGGAATCGCAGGAAAATTAGATAGTATGTTGATTCCAGCCTTCTCTATGCTCATTAAACAGGGGACGGCATGCGCCGTTGAAGGGGATATTAAAGTAGCAATGGCTATGAGTATATTAAAAACAATTTCTGGAACAGGACAATTGTCTGAAATGTATTCCATTGATTTTAATGAAGATATATGTATCATTGGTCATTCTGGATCCGGTGATGCTAACATTTCTCAAGCCCATAAGCCAACCATGAAAATCGTAGATGTATTTCATGGGAAAACAGGTGGTGGCTATTTAACACAATTTTATCCGCCAGCAGGTGATGTAACCTATCTTGCGATTACCCAAGATCAAGATGGTCACTTTAAATTTGTCGTTGCCCAAGGCGTAAATGAAGAAGGCGAAATCTTCCGCTTTGGAGATACAAATATGAGAACTCGATTCAACTGTTCCGCAAGAGAATTTGTGAATCGATGGTCTAAAGCTGGACCAACACATCATATGGCTGCAGCTGTAGGAAAACATATTGATACGATTGAGAAGATCGCAAAAATCTTTGATGTACCAGTAGATATTATTGTTCGATAATGGGAGGAAAAGAAAATGAAATTTTTAGAAGCAGAATTTGTCAAAGGCTTTATTCGAATGTGTGATGATGGATGGAATCAAGGTTGGCATGAAAGAAATGGGGGAAATTTATCGTATCGTGTAAAAAAAGAAGAAGTAGAATCGGTTAAGGAAAATTTTGAACTTAAAGACTGGCAACCAATCGGAACAAATGTTCCAACCCTAGCGAATGAATATTTCTTAGTAACAGGATCTGGAAAATATTTCCGCAATGTAAGTATTAAACCAGAAGATTCTATTTGTATGATCGAACTTGATGACAAAGGAGAAAACTATCGTATTGTTTGGGGACTTGTTAATGGGGGAAGACCTACATCTGAACTTCCTAGTCATTTAATGAATCATGAAGTAAAAGTATTCGTTAATCCTGAATACCGTGTTATTTATCATGCACATACCACAAATATTATTGCACTCACTTTTGTCTTACCATTAAAAGATGAAGTATTCACAAGAGAGTTATGGGAAATGGCAACTGAATGTCCAGTTGTATTCCCTTCTGGGATTGGAGTCGTTCCATGGATGGTTCCAGGTGGAAGAGATATCGCAGTAGAAACGTCAAAACTCATGAAAGAATACGATTTAGCCATTTGGGCTCATCATGGCATGTTTGCGGCAGGCTTTGACTTTGATTTAACATTTGGACTTATGCATACAGCTGAAAAGTCAGCAGAAATTCTAGTAAAAATGTTAAGTATGAGACAAGATAAACTTCAAACCATCACAGCCCAAAACTTTAGAGATTTAGCGGTTGACTTTAATGTCACTTTGCCGGAGAAATTTTTGTACGAAAAATAATTATGGTATTATTTGTATATGAATCATACGTTATTAAATAAGTTAAAACAAATCACAAATGAAGAAGAAAATATCTTAAATGGAAGTCGTATAGAGAAGTCTCGTTATACGAAAAAAAATCAATTTGAAGTCGAAAGTAAAAAGGTTTTGGATTCAAAAAAATTGATTACAGTCAGAACCCATACACGTTTTATTGATTTTCCAAATCATAAACATGACTACATTGAAATGATGTATGTTGTGCAAGGGGCGATTCATCATTTTATTGATGGCAAAGAAGTCATTTTAAATAAAGGAGAAATTCTTTTACTCAATCAACATTCATGGCATGAAATTAAGAAAGCAGGAAAAGAAGATATCGCCATAAATTTTATTATTCTCCCTCCTTTCTTTGATGTTGTTTATGACATGATCGGCTATGACAATATTATCGCAAAGTTTTTGATTGATATTTTGAAAAGAAACGGGAATGCCTCAGAATATTTATTATTTCATGTATCAGATGTTCTTCAAATTCAAAATCTAGTTGAAAACATGATTCAATCTTTATATGAAGAGGAAGACGATTATAAAGAAAATCAAGTGACGATGGGTTTATTGTTTATGTATCTTATTCGTAATGTAAATAAAACCACAAAAGGCACCACAAAGAAATTTGAAGAATTATTAGTTGAAACGAGTCTGGATTATATTGATCACAATTATAAAGATGCCACTTTAATTGAAATAGCCAAAAGATTAAATCAGCCAGATTATGCGTTAAGTAAATTGATTAAAAAACAAACCAATCAAACATTTAAAGAACTTCTTCAATCACGAAGATTTTATCGAGCTGAAGAATTGTTGATGGATACGGATTTATCGATTGACGATATTATTTATGCGGTAGGCTATGAAAGTCATAGTTATTTTTTTAGACGTTTTAAACAAAAACACGGGATTACCCCGAAACAATATAGAAATCAAATTCATAAATAGAGGAGAAACTTATGGATGGATATAAAAAAATATTTAAAAAAGAAGCAGAAAATCACTTGTTTCCGTTTTTTTGGCAACACGGAGAAGATCATGAAGTATTAGAAGAATATGTAGATAAGATTTATGAATCTGGAATGAAATCTTTATGTGTAGAAGCAAGACCTCATCCCGATTTTGTTGGAGAACAATGGTGGTCTGACATGGATTGTATTCTAAAAAAAGTAAAAGAACATGATATGAAAATGTGGATTTTGGACGATTCGCATTTTCCAACAGGTTATGCGAATGGAAGAATCGTAAAGGATTATCCACAATATTTAAAATCATACATTCATGTACGTCGTTATGATGTGCAAGGACCTATGAATCAAGCGCGCATTGATTTAAGAATTACTCGAGGACGAAGCTTTACAGGAAAAGTAACACAACGCTTTAATGTATTGGGCGTTTATATGGCCAAACGTTTATCACAAATACAAGATGCGATTGATCCAAGTACGATTGTAGATATTACTGCACAAATGCGTATGTCGGATCGCTTGCTTAGTATAGATATACCTCAAGGTGCGTATAGTATTTTTACTGTTTTTGAAACCGATAAAGGAAATGAAGAGGCAACAAAGGATTATTTAAATCCACTTGTGAAAGAAGCAACTCAAGTATTGATTGATGAAGTGTATGAGCCACATTTCACACATTATAAAGATGAATTTGGGAAAACAATCTTAGGCTTTTTCTCTGACGAGCCTCGATTCGGTAATGATAAAGGGCCAGAATGTCCTATTGGAAAAGATATGCCATTGCCATGGAGAGATGGACTAGAAAAAGAATTAGGATTTGAAATGAAATATTTACCGCTTTTATGGTATATCGCAGATGGGAAAGAAAGTGAAATCCGTTTTCAATATATGGATTTAATCACAAAACTTTATAATGAAAATTTTACGGAAGTATTAGCATCATGGTGCAAAAACCATGGCGTATGGTATTTAGGACATACTATTGAAGATAATGGAGCACATGCTCGACTTGGCTATGGAACTGGCCATTTCTTCCGTGGTCAACAAGGAATGCATGTATCTGGTATTGATGTGATTGGTGGACAAATTGTACCTGGAATGAATTATCATCATGATGCCTTTTCAACGGGTGGCAGCAACGGTGAGTTTTATCATTATGCCTTGGCAAAATTAGGATCATCCGCAGCACATCTAGATCCAAAAAAAGAAGGAAGATTGATGTGTGAAGCTTTTGGTGCCTATGGATGGAATGAAGGATTACGAATGATGAAATGGATTGCGGATTCATTAATGGTTCGTGGCGTGAATTTTATTGTCCCCCACGCTTTTGATCCTAAAGATTTTCCAGACTGGGATTGTCCTCCTCACTTCTATGCGCATGGACAGAATCCTCAATTTAGAATGTTTTCAACGTTAGACAATTATATGAACCGTGTTATGTCTTTCTTTAAAGAGGGACATTATCCTGCGAAAGTCGGTGTGTTTTATCCGGCTGAAATGGAATGGGCAGGAAGCTATATGCCGATTGAAAAGGTATGTCGAGTTTTAACGGAGCAGCAAATTTCTTTTGACATTATTTCAAGAGATTATTTACTTCAGGCATCTATTTCAAATAAAACGTATAGGATTAACCAAACTCAATTTGAATGTTTCATTCTTCCTTATGGACAATCTATACCAAGTGATATGATTGGTGTATTAAATGAAATGGTTAAAAATGACATTCAAGTGATTTTTATAGATTCTCATCCAACAAATATTTTAGGTGATTATGATAAGAATGAATGGGATGAGATTGTTTCAAAATCGAATATTTCATCATTAGATACACTTAATTTAAAGGACTATAAAACAATTTCTTTAAGTAGTGAAGAAAAAGATTTAGTAATGTACGAATATATTCATGATGATAAACATATTTATATGTTCTTTAATGAGAATATCGGTAAAGTGATCGATACGAAAATCAACTTTAAACAAAAAGGAAATATCTATCGATATGATGCGTTTGAAGATGAACTATATGTATCGGATGGAAGTTTAAAGTTAACACCTTATCAATCCGCTATCTATGTTGTTTGCGAAGAAACTTTACACGCAAAAGAAGAAAAACATGTTTCTTATCATTCTGTTGAATTACCTGAAGAATGGACGGTTAAATTTACAGATAGTTTGAATTATCCAAATTTTAATGAAGTTGTCGATTGTACAACATTAACGTGTATTCAAAATATTCCTGGATTTGAAGCAAAATCAGGAACCGCACAATATAGCGCAAACCTTTATTTAGAAAAGAAAGAGACTTTACTTGATTTAGGAAGGGTGCATGAAAGTGCACAAGTCTTTGTGAATGATCAACTTGTAGATACAAAAATATGTTATCCATATACGTTTGATTTAACAGATTTTATAAGTGAAGGAGAAAATGAAATCAAGATTGAAGTGACAAACACTTTAGGCACGCAACAAAGAGATTATTTATCTCATTTCTTAATGATTGAACCTTTTGGCATTGAAGGAAAAGTGACTTTGATGCAAGGAGAATAAGATGAAACAAGTATTCAATCCATATCTTCCAAGTAATGAATATGTTCCGGATGGAGAACCTAGGATATTTAATGGCCGTCTTTATGTGTATGGCTCGCATGATAAGTTTAACGGAACAACTTACTGCATGTTGCCTTATACGGTTTGGTCTTGTCCTATTGATAATCTGAGTGATTGGACTTGTCATGGAATGATTTATGATGGAAAAGAAGATCCATTAAATGAGACAAAAGAAAGATTAATGTTTGCGCCTGACTGCATTGAAAAGGATGGAACTTATTATCTGTATTATGGTTTAGACACTTCTAAAACAATCTCAGTTGCGACAAGTTCAAATCCTGAAGGTCCTTTCACTTTCTATGGGCATGTACATCATCCTGATGGAACTGTATGGGGCATGAAACAAGGAGATCGCCAACAATTTGATCCTGGTATTTTTATAGATGATGATAAAAAGATTTATTTGTATTCTGGTTTTTCTTCAACACCTGAAGTCATAGAAAGAATCAAGAAAAGAATACCAAAAGGGCAACTAAAAAATTTTAATGTTCGATGTGATGGAAGTTGGGTGTGTCAATTAGAAGAAGATATGTTGACTTTAAAGAGTGAATATAAAATGATTACACCAGGTGTAGAAAATTCTAAAGGAACCAGTTTTGAAGGTCATGAATTTTTCGAGGCTTCCTCAATGCGAAAATATAATGGTAAATATTATTTCATTTATTCGAGTGTTTTAAGCCATGAACTCTGTTATGCGATGTCCGATTATCCAGATCGTGACTTTGTGTATAAAGGTATTTTATATTCGAATGGAAATATAGGGATTGATCCTGTTGCGAGCTATTATTACGGAAATAATCATGGTTCTTTAGTCAAAATCAGGGATCATTATTATGTTTTTGGACATAGACATACGAATAAACATCAATATTCTAGACAAGGAGTTGCCCAAGAAATCTTTATGAAGGAAGATGGTACGTTCAAACAAGCGGAAATGACTTCTTGTGGATTAAATGGAAAGTCATTAATAGGTATAGGAGTATATCCTGCCTATATTGCGTGTACTTTAATGAATAAAGAAGCTTTGTTGTCGAGCGTAAAAACAGATTTACAATATCATCCAGGCATTACACAAGATGAAAAGGAAGAGTCATATATTGAAGATATTTACGATGGAAGTGTGATTGGATTTAAATATTTTGAAATAGAAGAGCTGAATTCTATTTCGATTTTAATTAGGTCTAAAGGGCACGGAATAATGTATGTTCGAGATGAAATTCATGGAGATAATTTAGCTGAAATTCAAATTTCTCCGTGTGAAAATTGGACGGAGTTTGTTTCGAATATTGATATTCATGCGGGTAAGAAAGCTTTATATTTCATATATAAAGGGGAAAAGAGTATAGATTTTAAACAATTTAACTTAATTAAGTAAATTTTACTAAATTGTAAAAAATGAGTTTAAATTAAGTTAGGGATTTAGTTATTATTAATTTGACAGCGCTTTCAAAAAATATTATTCTAATTGTGTAAGTTGGATTGTTGCTTTTGAAGTGGCTTGAATTTACAAAGGGGTTTGTATGAAGGTAGTAAAAAATATAAACAACAATGTATCTATTTGTGTCGATGACAACAATCGCGAACTTATAGCTTTTGGTAAAGGGATTGGATTTAAGAAACCGCCTTACGAAATAGAACTTTCTCAAATTGATCGTACATACTATGATTTGGATGAACATTATATTTCATTGTTGGATGAATTATCTGAAGATTTAATGAATGTTACATTTGAAATTATAGAGAAAGCAAGCGCTTATCTACAAACAGAATTTGGTAGAACGTTCTATTTTACATTAGCGGATCATTTGAATTTTGCGATTCAAAGAGCCAAGCAAGGTTTGGTCATCACAAATCCAATTGTGAATGAAATTCGACACCTTTATGACAAAGAAATGAAGTTAGGCGAATGGGCTTTGAAGTTGATTAAAAAGAAATTAAAAGTGACATTGCCTAAAAGTGAAGCTGGTAATATTGCGATGCATTTTGTGGATGCGAAAATAAACGCATCAACATCTCCAGAAGATAAAACGGAACAATTTGTTGAAGATATTACAGGTATTGTGGAAGATACAATGGGCATTTCCATAAATCGTACAGAATTTGCGTATGCAAGATTTGTGACACATCTAAAGTATTTGTTGAAACGAACAAATCAGATGAATGAGTCGAGATCAGAAAATGTGAAAATGTATGAGAAGGTGAAAATGGAATATCCACAGTTGGAAAAAACCACACAAAAAATTAAAGAATATCTCATTCTTTGTTTGAAAGTAGAACCAAGCGAAGAAGAGTTATTATATTTGATGTTACATTTAAACAGACTTTGTGCAAGAGAAGGATTGTAACCTTAAGTGGGCTTTACCTGATGCATAAGTGATAAGAAAATGTTTGTTTTTCTTATTGGCTTTGTATCAGGTTTTTATTTTGGCTAGAAAGAACCAAATGGCGCCAAACGGTTCTTTAAGCATAGATCAGCTATATTCAAAAGAGAGAGAGGATTTAAAAAATATGGCAAAATATGAAGAATTATGTACGCAGATTCTTGAAAAAGTTGGTGGAAAAGACAACATTACATCTGCAGTACACTGTATGACACGTCTAAGAATTAATTTTAAGGATAAATCAAAAATTGACGTAGAAGCAACAAAACAAATTAAAGGAGTTTTAGGAGCTCAATTTTCTGGAGCTCAATTCCAAGTTATCATTGGACAACAAGTATCAGACGTTTATCCTGAATTCTGTGCTTTAGCTGGCATTGGAACAGCCGAAGCGATTGATGAAAACTTAGATAAAGAACCTTTTGATATTAAGAAAGTTCCTGGAAAAGTATTAGACTATATTTCTGGTTCTATCGCACCTATCTTACCAATCATGATGGGTGCTGGATGGTTCAAAATGTTCTATGCATTACTAGGATCAAGCTTATTAAATGTATTACCTGATTCTTGTGATTTAATGCAAATATTCTATATCGTTGGAGAATGTGGATTCTATTTCATGCCTATCTATGTAGGTTATGGTGCTGCAAAAAAATTAAATACTTCTATTCCATTAACTATGTTATTGATGTGTTTGTTAATTGATCCAAAAATCTTAGCTATTGTTGAAGCCGGAAAAGCATTTAGCATTTATGGAATTTTCCCAATGGCATTAAACAACTATACTTCTTCTATCGTACCAACATTATTAACGGTTTGGGTATTGAAATATGTATATAATTTTGTCAATAAAATTGTTCCAACTTCTATTAAGATTATCGGTGTTCCATTATTAACATTAGGTGTTATGGTTCCTGTTATGTTCTGTGCATTAGCTCCAGTTGGACAATGGGTATCTTTAGGATTAACAGCTTTCTTCGAATTACTACAAAACACTTGTGGATTCTTAGCAGTCGCATTAATTGGTGGATTCTGGATGTATTTAGTTGCGACTGGTATGCACGTTGCGATTATTCAAATCGCGTTATTAAACATCACTACATTAGGATGCGACCCATTAGTACTTGCTGGTAGTCAAGCAGCAAACTTAGCTTTAATGGGAATGAGTGTTGCCTATTTCTTACGTACAAAAGGTGAAGAAAAAGCTTTAGCTGGTACAAATATGGTAACATTGCTTGTCGGTGGTATTTCTGAACCAACATTATTCTCTGTATTGATCCGTAACAAACGCGCAATGGTTTCTTATACAATTGGTGGATTGATTGGTGGTTTAATTATCGGTCTTACAGGTTCTGCTTTCTATACAATGGGTGCAAGTAATATTCTATGTATCTTAGGATATGCTGGTGGACCTGGAAATAACTTCATCTTTGGTGTAATCGGATGTTGTGTAGCCTTCGTTGTATCTTTAGTTGTTGGAATTATCACAGGATTTGGCGATGATGCCAATGGTCTACAAAACTTCAAACCAAAGGCTAAAAAAGCAAAATAGTTAAAATGCAAGGCAGATTAAGACTTTGGTCTTGACTGCCTTTTTTTAAGAGGTAAAGAAATGAAAACATTTAGAAAAGATTTTTATTGGGGTGGCGCAACAGCCGCCAATCAATATGAAGGTGCATGGGATGTCGATGGAA
>CAVBGZ010000074.1:7651-13704 GCA_963595075.1 Waltera intestinalis | reverse complement strand
CGTCAATGAAAGACTATAATTTTCGATGTGGAAAGGAAGGAGAAGATGGAAAAAGGATATTTTTCAAAAGAATATATCGGGAACCATATTAAAAACATTAGAAAAAGCAATTATCTGAATTTATCGGATTTTTCATCTAAACTAGGTGTTTCCAAAAATACAGTCATTACCTGGGAAAAAGGTAAATTTGTTCCTAACTTAAACAATATCATTAAAATTTGTAATTTGTTTAACGTTTCAATTGATTCATTTATTTTATACAAATAAATTAGTTAGGTAACTAAATCAGTTTTCTATGGTATAATGGCATTGTCAACATATTACTAATCAATTTATGGATCTTTCGTAAATGGAGGTAATAATATGCTTGACGAAAAAAATGTAGTTACTCTTGATAATGAGGTCTTAGGTTCTAATCTTAAGAGATTAAGAAAAGAAAGAAAGTTGTCTCGTGAGGAATTCGCTTATCGCATTGGCGTTAGCGCAAGAATCATCGCAGACTATGAGGATGGATTTAAAACTCCAAGACTTGAAACCTTCTATAAGATCTCCGTTGTTCTAGGAGTGACTATGGATAGCATCTTACGTAAAGCGTAAGGTGCTATTTTCTTAAAAAAGTCTATTTTTGAACCAGCGGTTCATTTAGTCAGTGTATCTCTTAATTTAAAATTGTGTTGTAAGGAAAAGAGGTACATAAGATGAAAAACTTAGATGAAAAGAAAACATTCGCAGTGGAGGCTAAATGCGGTCACGTTGGAAGAAAATATTATATTGCTATCACGTTCCCTGTTGTTGCTGACAACGGCAAGGAAGCAGCCAAAATTGTAAGAAGAATTCCTAGGGTCAAACACGATCATAAGGATGCCATCATTTCAGTTAAGGAAATAACAAGCGAAGAATATGAAGAATTGATTCAACAAAATAAAAATGATGAATACTTACAATGCCATTCTGTTCAAGAACAAAGATTAAGATGCGATGGTTTGAATGAAAGAATAATAAGAGAGAATAATTACACAAGAGGGGATAATTATTGCCTTGAAGAAGAAAGAAAATTCGAAAGAGAAGAACGAATCGCATTTAAGAAGAAAAAATATCTATCATTTCTCGTTGGAGATAGATATTGTTCGGAAGCAGCATTTATATAGAAATATAAATAATGTATAATTAAATAAACGAGAAAACATACACAAGAGGAGATATTTTAAATTATGGAATTAGAAAAATTTATTACTAACACAGGAAGACCTTTACCAATTTTCTTATTGCTCGATGTCAGTGGTTCAATGTCTGGAACAAAAATCGATACTTTAAACCAATGCGTTAAAGAAATGATTAAGGATTTCCAAAACGAAAGAATGTCTGAGGTCGCTCTAAAGCTTTGCGTCATTACCTTCGGTGGAAATGGAGCCCAACTTCATACTCCATTGTCTTTATTAAAAGATGTTGAATTTGAAGATCTTCAAGCATCTGGCATGACACCTATGGGTGCAGCCTTAACAATGGCTTCGAATATCATCAACGATAAAGAACAAGTTTCAGGAAAAGGATATAGACCAATCGTCGTATTAGTTTCCGACGGTTATCCAAACGATAGTTGGGAAGGTCCATTAAACGAATTTGTAACCGGAAAGAGAACTTCAAAATGTGAAAAGTGGGCTTTGGGAATCGGTGACGGTTATGATGCAAGTATGCTTCAAAAGTTCTTAGGCGATACCGATAGAAAGGTTTTCGATGCATCTGTTGCTAAGGAAATCACAAAGTTCTTTAAATTTGTAACTCTTTCCACAATTGCTCGTTCTAAGAGCGTTGATCCTAATTCTATCGTGAACATCGAGGAAGTTGAAAAGCAAGTCAAGGATGAAATGCCAGACTTCGATTTTGGTATCTAATCATGATTGAAAAAGCGTATGGATTTTCAGTAAGAGGAAAAACACACATCAAAAATAGAATGCCTAATCAAGATTCATACCTTGTAGTCAATAAAAAACAGTATACGTTAGCGGTTGTGTGTGATGGATTAGGCTCAAAGAAACATTCTAGAGTTGCTAGCAGACGCCTTTGCCGAATTATAAAGAAAGAAGTGAACAAGAGATTCAAGACTAAATCTTTAAATCCAATCGAACTCATTGAATCCGTACAAAACGAGTTCAAAAAGAAGATTTGGCCATTCAACCTCTCAAATTGCGATACAACATGCTTATTTACTTTGATAAGTTCATCTTCAATCTTGATGTTCCAAGTTGGAGATGGACTAAATGCTTTGATGATTGATGATGATGTCATCAGCTGTGAAGTTGAAGAAAAAGACTTCACGAATGAGACGGTTCCGTTTGGAAAATCGAAGAAAGCGAATTGGAAGTTCAAGTCGATAAAGAAAGAAGCTGACAAGAAATATTGCTTATTGCTTTGCACGGATGGCTTATCAGAAGACATCATCGATGGTAAGCAATCAGATCTAATAGGCGCTCTTGCTAGCAATATAAGTGGAAGATACAAGAACAATAAATATCTAAAAGGCGTAATAAAAGATTGGCCTAACAAATATGGTGGCGACGATAAAACAATGGTGGTGATCAAATGATGGAAGAAGAATTTAAAATCAAAACAATCAAAGATGCAAATGGTAACGTTTATACCCTAGATTCCTATCTTGGCGGAGGCGGACAGGGATGCGTTTATAAGACAAAAGATAGCCATATCGCTATTAAATTTGTCATGAAAAATAATGAACCTTTAATTGATGATTTAGCATATGAAAAATACAAAGACAGAATAGATGATGTCATCATTATGAATATTGATAATGATGTCAATGTTTGCAAGCCTGAAATTATGCTAGAAAAGCCATATTGTGGCTATGTCATGCACTTATTATGCGATCTAAAGCCTATTGAACAGTTGATTTATGATGTGAATAGCGATGGAAATCTAAATAATTTCTTACGTGAGACTGGTAGCTTAAAGAAACGCTTTGAAGTTCTTATTGAATTAGCGAGAACCTTAGCAAGACTGCATTCAAAAGGAATCGTTTACTGCGATATTTCACCTAAGAATGTCTTCTATTCTGATACGACAAATTTCTCGAAAGTTTGGATTATCGATTGCGATAACTTAAAACATACAAGCGATATACGAAATGGTATTTTCACACCTAGCTATGGGGCTCCAGAAGTTGAAATCAAAGCTTCTAGCAACACAATCTTTAGCGATTGCTTTTCCTTTGCTGTGCTTGCATTCAAGGTTTTGACTCAACGCAGTCCATATGAAATATCTTATGATGCTGAGTCTTCAAGTGATGATTGGGATGCAACGACTTCTGATAAAAAGGAAAACGATTCAAGTAATAATAAGCTTTGGCTGTTTGAGTCAGGTGTAACTGATGAACTGAAAGCTTATTTTGATCATTTCTTAACGAAGGATTTGCTTGATCTATTTAATAAAACATTCGATAAAACTGGAAGAATTGATCCAACATCTAGGCCTTCAATGAGAGAATGGTATGAGGCTTTAAAGGGCGCATATCTTAATCTAAATAAATGTGAATGTGGAAGCTATATCTTTAGTGGTGAACATAATTGCCCCCTTTGCAATGCCAATCGCTCATTCAAGTACTACGGATACATCTTAAATATTTATCCGGATGCCGATGAGATTAAAAATCAAGTCAAAGAAACCCTTGATTCTTATGACTTTGGCGATTTAGAGAACGTCAATGATATTTTGGACAATAAGATCAAAATCAAAGCCGATCGTCTAACACATGATTTTATAATCTATGAGGATTTCACGCTTTTTAATTTCAATATTAAAGATGTATCTATTTATGAAAATCCTTATCCGATTTTGAAATTCTCTTCACATAATGGCTATCTCTATGTAAACAACAAGACAGCTTCTAGCATTTCTTATCTTTTCAAAGGAGAAAAAGGCAAAATTGTTGCGGATGATTCAAAACCATTCGCTTTCAATTCAAAGGATCTATTGCAGTTATTCTATAAAGATCCTGATACTAAGGTTTCCCGTTGCCTTTTGGTTAAAAGCGTATGAAAGAAATAAATGAAGTATCCTTTGCAATCGAACTAAATAATGCTATTTCAAAAATCGGAGTAGGCAATGTCTTTAAATTGTCTTCGCATAAAGGTAAAACGTATATTTCAGATTTCGAAGACAAGATTATTACTGAGATATTGCCAAAGAATTTGAATCATGATGCCGAGGATTTCATAACGAATCTACCTGTGAATTATGCTCATCTAGATAGCATCAATAAGCAAGACGGCTATGCGATGGTTGTTGCTAGAAGAATCTATGGAATCAAGAAAGATATTGAGCAATTCTCTGTTTATTACGAAGATGAAATGCCATTTGTAGATGTTCTAAGCACTCTTGATCATAATGCAAAAGCCATCGTTATGCTTGTTCATGCTCGTGACTATAACGAAGATAATGTTCTTATTGAAAGTGAGCATAAAAATAAAGCTTATCCATTAGAAAAGCAAACAGAGTACGATGCATTAAATAATCACGAGGAGAAAACATTATTTGTTCTTGGCAAAGAAAAACATATTCAAAAAGAAAACTATCAGCTTTATTTGTTAGTCGGAAATATCAAGCTGACAGACAAGAAAGAATATATTTCCGATAAGGATAAACTCACTCTCTATTACATGCAGGCCGATGTTCAGAACTACCTGAATCTTTGGAATGAATACAATCGAATTGAATTTGAAAATTGTTTCAACCTATTCAAGAAAAACCAATATGTTCGATTTGATGGACTATATCTTGAAAACGAAATCAAGGTGACTTTTGATGACGAGAATTTCTCAAGAATAAATGCTTTTGATGGGCAATTGTGCTTATTGGGATCAACGGATTTATTGAATCTATTTAAAGCTAACGATCTTGATGAATATAACAAGATTGAAAAAGATTTGCTGGCTAATAAGCAAATTACCGTCGTTTCATTAAGCAAAACGAATAGTAAAGAAAGATCAATTAGAATTCAAACGACTGATTTGGATTTCTTCAACAATCTCAATTCTTCGATGGGCTATATTTGCCTTTCTTTACTTGGTAACAAGATTTCCTATAGCAGAAGAGAAAAAGCAAGAACAAGGATTATTACCGGTAGAGCAGGAATGCAGAAGATGCACACCTGGTTCACTGATAATCCAGAGCCTTCACAAAAGCAGGAACATATCGAAATTGATGGCAATCTACTTACCAAAAAGAATTTGACACCAAATCAAAGAGAAGCAATCGACATTATCTGCAATACGCCAGACATCGCGATTATTCAAGGTCCTCCAGGAACTGGTAAAACTACAGTCATCAAAGAAGCTTTGGTTCAAATCAATGCCCAAAAGGAAAACAAATATGATTTCGGCAATAACTTATTGTCTGGATTTAGACATGAAACGGTTAAGAATTTAACCGAGAGCATTGATTTATTCGGTTTACCTGCTGTAAAAATCGGTGATTCAAAAAATGAGCCTTCTAGCAAAGATCAAATAGAACCAAGGATTGCTAAATTTGTAGATAATCTTATTGATGAACTAAAAATTAAATATGCTGATTTGACAGTTCAAGACGATGAATATATAGAATTCAAAAAGAAGTATTTTAACTATGTTTCTTTCGATAATTCTATCGATTCTTCGATTGAGATTCTTGAAGGTATTAGAAATCTCAATGTTTTCAAATACAACTCTGAAGTCACAAAAAAGATTGATACATTGATTGAATCTTTAAGAAAACAAACTCATAAGCGTTCTTTGGAAGAGGATCAATTCCTGAATTTCCTTTATAGTTTACCATTGGACGCTGAAGGATTGGCTGATGACAAGGAAAGAATAGAGATAGGCATACTTACTTTTGAGGATTATTTTGAAGAAGAGTGCAAAAAACTTAAAAATGCTTATTTAAGCTCTGCCTTCGACGTCAAGAAAGCAAAACAAATTCGAAAAGAAGCAATCCTAAATCACCGTGAAATTCCTAATATCTTGATTTCAAACGGAAAGAAAGCAGAAATCATCGAGTATTTAGAA
>CAVBGZ010000074.1:0-7408 GCA_963595075.1 Waltera intestinalis | reverse complement strand
CTTGATTTATTCATACCAATGTCGATTGCAAAGAAAAAAGTGATTTTAGTTGGTGACCATAAACAACTTCCAAATATCATAGATGAAGATATTCTTGATAAAGTAGAAGAGAATGTGGGTAACAAATCAGATGATCCAAACGATGAAAATGTTTCATCAACAATGAAGAAAACATTGTTTGAAGTCTTAATGTCCAAAGCTGTCGAACTTGAAAAGAAGGATGGCATTAGAAGAGTGATTACTCTTGATACACAATTCAGAATGAATCCAAAACTAGGATCATTAGTCAGCGATTTCTTTTACGGTGGAATAATTAAATCTATAAGACCTGAATCAGATTTTGAACACAATTATCATGGGTTGAATGGGAAATGCCTTTATTGGCTTGATACACCGTTTGATGAGAAATTAGATAGACAGGATTATAGAAAAGCAGGTAGTTCATCTAGACGAAATATTCCTGAAGCCAAGAAAATCGCCAAACACATCAAAGAGGCTTTGGATTCTTCAAACTACGAGAAATTATCGATTGGTGTGATTACCATCTTCAAAGATCAGGTTGAATCCATTAAAAAAGAACTAAGAAATATCGATGTTTTAGATGAAAATTACGAGATGACAGGAAAGTATATGGACCAAGAATTGTTGGTCGGAACTGTCGATGCCTTCCAAGGAAGAGAATTTGATGTTGTCTACCTTTCTTTGGTCTACGTATTCAATGAAAAGAAAAATTATAGCCGTCTTGCCAACGAAAACAGCATGAGCTTGATGAATGTTGCTCTAAGCCGTCAAAAGAGGCTTCTTATCGTCGTTGGTGATATGTCTGTATATAACAATGAGTTGGCTAAGTATAAAGTTGAGCCATTGTATAAGTTAGCAAAACTATGTTCAGGAGGTGAAATGCATGAGTGATATTGTTTATAGCGTTAAATTCACGCCTTCTGAATCGGATAGTGATATCAAATATTCAAAATATTTTGCAATCCCAGTTTCTCTAATAAAGGTAATGCTAGTAAAGGGCAAGAAATCGGAACTTAATCATTTTGAAAGAGCGGTCTTGTCACTGCTTTTGAATAAATACCATACAAATAAGCAAATAGCCGAGAAGCTTTGCATCAACGAAGATTTGACTGAGCTGATTATCAACGATTTGAAGAAAAAAGAACTTATCGATGATAGTTGTAAAGTATTAGAAAAGGGTGAAGATTCACTAAAAGGCGTATATCAAGACGTGACTCAGGAAAATTGTTATTTGATTTTTGATCACAATAGGCAATGTTTCCTTCCTAATCAATGCAACGATAATGATCTTGTGTTTTCTCAAAGTCGTTCTAACGATGAGAACTATAGTTTTCAATATGAAAATGATGCTTTTTCAGAAAGCGTCATATATAAATACATAAAGATTGAGCAAAAACTTTGTTTAAATCCTAACGATATTGAAAGACTTCTTCGAAGGGACGTTTTTAATAAAAATGATGAGGAGTGCTTGATTAAATTCAAAACAATAGACTTATCAAAGAAAATCTATCATCTTATTTCATCTGTCGAAGTTAACCTAGGTTCATACGCTAAGAAGTGGGTGGTTAATAATCCAGTTACTCTTGAACCTGATAATGGACTTTATAATTTCTTTTACAACAACTCGGACCACAAAGCTATCAACGAACTTTTATCAGGAATCATAAAGAAGAAGATGAACGGGCTAGATGATGGCGGAAAAGGATTGTATGAGGCCATCAAGAAGAAGTTATTCACAAAAGAAATTAGCGTTCGACATGAAGAAATAATTATTCCTTTGATCAATATCATCAAAGCTTTGAATGAATCTAAGGCGAAGAACTATTCTGAAAGAGTTTACCGTAATCAGATTCTTTCTGATGCGATGGTTTGTCTTGGAGATTTATTTGAAAAGGTTTTGTATTTGGGTGCAACTGAGCATGGCAAAGATATGAATGAAGCATTGCAAATATTGCATAGAGAAGATTCAAAATTAAATAAAGAAATTCTTAATGAAATAGCGAAAAGCATTGGATTTGATATAAGTGAAAATGCTTCAAAGTTGCTTTCCACAAATAGAAGAACACTAAAGAAAATTATCAAAAATCCAAATGCTGCCCAACTTAGTGAATGTATTGATCTAAATTTGTTATTAGCGAGCAAAGATGGAAGACATTTCTATCGTGTATTAGCAACGAAATATCCTGGATTCATCAACATGATGTATGAATTCAAAAGAATGTATAGAGATAAAAGCAAACATACGATCGATATCGATGATACTGTCTCGCTAAGAAAATATATAGATGTCTTGTTTGAACTGTTGGACCTTTCATTAAGCTATAAGCTAAATAAAGAGACGCTTGAGAAACTCATTAAAGCAAATGAGACTATATATGACTATTCTTATTCTGAGGAACTTATTCGATTAAAGCTTGGAAATAAGATAATTGATTCAAATTATAAAGAGATTACAAACATTAGGTTCTCTCTTATCTCCATGCTTGATGAATACAGCACGAAGAGCACTAGATACTTGAAAAGTGCTTATTCCTTAATTGAGACTTATACAAAAATCATTGTTGATGCGATAAAGAAAAGATATCAGCCAAAATTCATCAAATTAAGCGATAGATTCAATACGATGGAAGAGCTAGAAGCTTATCTTGTGAACCTTGGTTTCCAAATGGGAACATCGAACACAGTAGGCAATAATGTTATAGATTCATTGGAATTCCTTGGCAAAGAAGAAGATGTAAAAAGAAGCTTTGATGTAGGGTTTGACAATGCAGTGTTAAGGATAAAGACGTTATCGTTGATTGCCATGTTCTTAAATGATGAAGACATTGCAAAAAAGTTTGTTGAATTAGGAATGAGCGATTTCTTTACAATCACATCAAATGTAAGTTTCTTGCAAAGGCATACGCAAGTTCATGAGTACAATGAGAATAATGCTAAAATTATAGTAGATGGCGTTATTAAGATGACGGATTTTATCGTCAACAAGGTAGATTTTATAAAATAGAGGGAGCGAATTATGGCAGAATTAACACAAGAAGAATTAGAAAATAAGGAAATCGAATTAGATAAGAGAGAAGCTAGCTTAGCCACAAGAGAAAGAGAAGTATCTCAGCTTGAAGTCACTAAAGCTAAACTTGAAAAAGATTATCGTGATAAAGATGAGGCTTTAAAGAGAAAAGAAGCTGATATTTTGACTGAAAAGACAAATGAAATCAGTAAGGCCAAAAAAGAACTATCTTCTTTAAACGAACAAATCTCTGAAATTTCAAAGCAAATCATTCAAAAAAATGGCGAACTCGAAGTTTCAAAGGCGACAATCGATTCCCAATTGAACACATATAAAAACGAAAAGATTGAAGTGGCTGAAAAGACTCTTGCTGATAATTTCAAGAAGCAAATGGATGAACTTAAATCATCCTATGAATATCTTTTGACTTCCTCAACAGATGCCGTCAAATGGTCTGATGAAAAATTGAAAAAAGCTTTTGATCAATTAACTGACGAATTCAAAAAGCTTCTTGAATCAAAAGAAAAGGCTGTTCAATTAAAAATTGATGATTTAGAAAAAGCCAAAGAAGAATGCGAAAAGGCTATTGAAGAAACAAGCCACATTAAGGAACTTGAACAGAAACTCAACTTGAGAGAGAAGAAACTTGCTCAAAAAGAGAAACTTCAAGAAAACATCATAGAAAGCGAAGTTAAGAAAAGAGCCGCTGAAACCGAGCAGGAATTGAATAAATACAAAGAATTGTACGAAGACATTCTTGCTGAGAAAAACGAATTAGGAAAGAGAAATATTGAATTAAGAGATAGCATTCAATATGCCGAGGTTTTTGACAAGTTAAAATTGAATGCTGAAAACGAGAAATTATCTAAAGATATTCAAGAATTAACAAAGAAATACGCTCAATACTCTTCAACTGAATTTAATGAACTCCAAGCTAAAGCCAATCAATTCGACACTCTTGCTCAACAAAACACTAAGCTGAATCTTGATAACTCAGAACTTCAAAGACAATTAGATATGCTTAAAAGCAGCAACAATAACGCTGAGTCATTAAGATACCAAAAAGAACAGTTAGAGAACACTATTCGAGTTGAAAGACTGGTTGCTACTGAACTTAATAGACAAATCGATGATTTATCATCAAGACTTGATGGTGTAAAGACTGGTGTTATTGCATCAGAAAGCATTGAGGCACCATACAAAGATTTTGAGAATTGCCAACCATCAGATAAAACATCAATCAACGAAATAGAGTGGATTGATTCGATCATTTCAAAGTGCAAGGAATCCGGTTACGAATTCTCAAAGAGATTGTTCTATTCTTTCCATACATCATTGAAAACAGCCGATATGTCTCCTTTAACCGTTCTTGCAGGTGTATCTGGAACAGGTAAATCAAAACTTCCTCAGCTATATTCACGTTTTGGCGGATTGTATTTCATTTCCATTCCTGTTCAACCTGATTGGGATAGCCCACAATCATTATTTGGTTATTTCAATAGCATTGAGAAAAGATTTAATGCAACATCGTTGCTTCGTGCATTAGTTTCCTTCCAAGCTGATAAATCTAAGTCTGCAACAAAAGATAAAATCATGGATCTTTCTAATCATGTTTTGATTGTCTTATTGGATGAGATGAATTTAGCACACGTCGAATTGTATTTTGCGGATCTTTTATCAAAATTAGAAGAGAAACGTGGCGAAAATAAAAACACTTCCTTTGAAGTCGATTTAGGTGCTGGCCAGGAAAAATATTCAGTTGTTTTGACTGACAACGTCAAATGGATTGGAACAATGAACGAAGATGAAACCACAAAATCATTGTCCGATAAGGTTGTCGACCGTGGAAATGTCATTTCTTTTCCTAGACCAGAAAGATTTGAAAGATATAACTACAATCAATTAAAACCAGAAGAACCAAAAATACAACGTCAGGTTTGGGAGTCTTGGACTAAAGATAAGTATAGAATGTCTGATGAAGAGGCTAACCATTACATGGAAATCGTTGAAGGCATCAACGATGCATTAAAGAACGTTAATAGAGCTTTGGGTCATCGTGTATGGCAGTCCATCGAAGATTATATGATTTCCCATCCTTTAGTTAATCAATACAAAAAAGATGATAATAAGAGAAATATAGCCTTGAACTATGCCTTTGAGGAAGCTTTGGTTTATAAGGTTATGACAAAACTTAGAGGTATTGATACGACTGGTGTTCAAAAGGAAGAATGCTTGGATAAGATTCAAAAATTGCTTAGTGATAATGGATTAACCACAATCCTTCCTGATTTTGAAAATGCAATGCATTCTGTTACTGAAACATTTATCTGGGATTCTGCTAAATATTTAGCTGAAGACTACAAAATGGAGTAATAAATGAGCTACGATAAATATTATGAAAACCTTTATCGAGATGGAAAACTGGATAATAGGTTTGTCACATATTTATCCGCTATTGATATGGAAAACTCCTTATGTAATAGGGATGTTTATAAGAATGATCCGATAGCGGATATTTGCTCAAATTATGCTTGTAGAAGCAAAATCTTTTACGATGCAATCAATGCCCCTTTAGGATTCTTAAATGATGATGTTCAGGTGATTTATGATTATACGTTGAGCCATATTGAATCCATTTTGGAAAAGCCTAATCAAAGCATTATTAAAGAGCAAAAACTTGTCGCAAAAGAAAAGGTTAAGCAATTAGAACCTAAGACTTTTAATTGGTTGGCAAATAAACCTGGAATGTCGATAAAAGAGAAGATGGCCTATGTAAATAAGATTTCTTCTCCTGTAAAAAGATACACATACAATATCAAAGAGAATCAAGTTGTCCTGGCATTTTATAAAGATATAGCTAGGTTGTTGAATTCAAAAATCTCTTTCTATGAAAACAATGTGGATTTATTTGGACAACCAAATGGAGAACTTTACGCTTTGAAATCCAAACTCAATAAGATTAAATATAAATTGAGAAATGAGTTTGATGAAGTAGTAGAGAAGGATTATTCCACACCAAACAATGCCTTACTTGGAAATAAGGATTATTATGCCATCTGGAAATCATATGTTGAGCTTAAGCAAGCAAACATAGATTACACGGATTCATTTGATAGATATGTAAAGTCTTTCAAAGCTATGTTTATAACATTGCTGTTGAATAAATACGATTTCGTCGAACAAAGTCTATCTTATGATGAGATTGATCAGTGCATTCTTTGTAAGATAGAGGGTGGAATTCTGACAGAAATCATAATTCGTGATGGCTTTACTATTGTCATAAAAGAATATTCATTAGATTGCGTTGCAAAAGAAACTAATGAAACTAAGTATGTCATCAACTTTATAGAGATTGAAACAGAATCTTTGGGTGGTATTCCGTTTAAATTGGTTGTAAACAACGAAGAAATTGGAGAATTCACCGCAGACAATCTAGGCTTCAAGTTAGCTTTTGATGATATTTGCAAACACTTATCTTTAGAAATTGGTGATAGAACTATAGAAGAAATCCATATAGTAGACTTGGATTTATTATCGTTGAATTCCTTTGATAATAGAGCATACCCATTAAGCAAACCTATAACAGCAACCTTTGACGGAGACTTTTACGAAAATCAAAACATCTATTTTGCCAATTCGAATGTTATCGAACTCAATGATTATAAGAATCCTCATTTCTTGCCTTATTTAAGGCTTTTGAGCAAGAAATCAAATGACTTTAATAAATCTACAGTTATCTACGATATTAGCGATAATTATGATGAATTTTCATCAGCTGAATTAAGAAGAAATATATCTTCGGTCTTTTCAAAAAGTTATCCGGTATGGAGATCTATCCTTTTAGGGGAATCTTTGGATAATAAAGAAAACGTTGAATATGTAGTCGATATGTGTGGCTCTAGCAAGTCTGTTGTTGTTTCTAAGTTGGAAAGAAAGAATGATAGATTTGTGCATTGCGGAGCGGTGGAAGCACCTATCTATCTTCAAAACTTTAATGAATATGACTTTCTTTCCTTTTATTTGTCAAAATATGAGAAAGAATACAATGTCCTGTTTCCTGAAGAAGTCAAAAATTCGTTTATTAGAAGTGGAGCGTTAAATAAAGTTCTTCAAAAAGAACAAGATATCGCTGTTTTGGTTTATGGCAATTCAGAACATCATGAATATTTCATCATTCAATTTGATAAAAATATTTTCATTGATGCATGCTTAAAATTCATTGGAAGCGCCAAACAAATTGCTGAATATTATGGTGAAACGAAAACTCAGTTTATCGTCCCTAATTTCTTGAAAGAACTTGCTGTTAAATATGATGCTTTTGTTTGCAATGAAGATTTAAGAAAAGGCAGTAAGATCATTTCTAAGCGATTAGAAAATGGT
>CAVBGZ010000073.1:0-13716 GCA_963595075.1 Waltera intestinalis | reverse complement strand
GATGAATTTGAATTGCTGATGAAGTAGAAGATGGAAAAATCTTTTACTTTTTTATAAATCACATGTTCCACATGTATTTGAGAGTGTTTGTCAACAATATCTTGTCCGACAAAATAAGGAGAATAAGCTTTCTATTCCATTCTTTGAGATTGGTAAATATTATTATGATGATCCTGTTCATAAAAAGAATGGGGAATTTGATATCGTGACGCTAGATCCAAATGGCTATATCTTCTACGATTGCAAATATAGAAATGAAAAGGTTACAGATAAAATGATTAATCAAGAAATAAATCAAGTCCAACAAACAGGATTGAATTGTTACAAGTATGGCTTTTTTTCTAAATCTGGATTTGATGTTAAAAAGAATGACAAGTTGATTTTAATAAATCTAGAAACATTATTTAAATAGGAATGAAATTCAATGATCTGTTTTCAGAAAACACATGAAAATTATGGTATTATAGTTGTTGAGGTGAACCCATGAACAAATTAGAGAAAGCACGAGCACAAATTGATTCCATTGACAGTCAAATGGCGACTTTGTATGAATCAAGATTAGATGCTGTTAAAGACGTGATCGCATATAAGATTGAAAATAATTTGCCTGTACTTGATAGTGGTCGAGAACAGGTTGTGATTGAGAAAAATTTAAAATATATTCAAAATCCAGAATATAAAAGTTACTATGAAACATTCATTAAGTTTATTATGAAAGAGTCTAAAGCTTATCAAAGAACACTACAATCCCATGATAAGGTGGCGTATTGTGGTGTGGAAGGTGCATTTAGCTATATGGCGAGTTCTCATCTATTTGAACCCAATCCAAAAATAGGTTTATCTAGCTTTGAAGAAGTCTTTCAAAAGGTAGTGAATCAAGAAGTACAATTTGGTGTCATTCCATTTGAAAATACAAATTCAGGACTGGTTGGAGAAGTAATGGATCTTTTATTGAAGTATCCAGTCTATATTCAACAAACTTATGATTTGAAAGTAGAACAATGTCTACTCGGACTTCCAAATTCTACTTTAAAAGATATTGAGTGGGTCTATTCAAAGGATCAGGCCTTATCTCAATCAAAAGATTTCTTGAAAGAACTCAATGTGCAAACAGTCGCTTATCCTAATACGGCAATGGCGGCTCAATATGTCGCAAGTCAAAAGGATGTCACAAAAGCAGCGATTGGTGCAAAAGAAAATGCGGGACTTTATGGATTAAAAGTTCTCGCAAGTAATATAGAAGGCAATGCATCCAATACAACGAGGTTCTTAGTGATTGGTTTAAAACCAAGTATTAATGGAAATCGCTTTAGCTTATTGTTGACGACAAAACATGAAAGTGGTGCCCTATCTAAAATTATCAACTGCATTGCTCAAGATGGATTAAATATGGAAAGTATTCAATCTCGTCCAATGAAAAATAGACCTTTTGAATATTTTTTCTTTATTGAAATCGAAGGAAACTTTGAGAGTGCAAAACATTGTGTAGAACAAATTAAAGAAGTGTGTGAAAGTGTAAAAGTATTAGGATCATATTCGCTAAAGGAGGATGAATAATATGAGTTTTGTGAAAGAGAGCGTAAATCAAACACCAATCGTGGATACTGTATTCTCTATTGTTGCCAAGGCAAAGGAAGCTAAGGCTAAGGTAGGTGCCGAAAATGTAGTGGATGCGACAATCGGATCTTTATATGATGAAAATGGAAATCTAGTAGCACTCGATAGTGTATTTAGCTCATTAAAGAATTTAGATAACAAAGTCTTAGCAGCGTATGCTGCAAGCTTTACTGGAAATCCAGATTTCCGCAATAAAGTATATGAGTGGGTATTAGATGGAAATAGTCATTTACATCATGAAGTCATCGCAACACCAGGAGGAACTGGCGCTGTAGGTATGACGTTACAAGAGTGCTTGGATGAAGGTCAAACCGTAATTTTACCTGAGATTGCGTGGGGATCTTATGCTCTTATGGCGCAGATGCATAATTTAAAGGTTGAAAACTACAGCTTATTTGATGGAGATCATTTTAATTTAGATTCATTTAAAGAAGCTTGCAAAAAGACGATGGAAATTCAAAATCGTTTAGTCATCGTAATGAATGATCCATGCCACAATCCAACGGGTTATTCTTTAAGCCATGAAGAATGGAAGGAAGTAATTTCTTTCTTAAATGAATGTGCAAAGACGCATGCGGTCGTATTATTAAATGATATTGCCTATATTGACTTTTCGTATGGCCAAAAGAAGGCAAAAGAATATTTTGGCTTATTTGATCAGATTGATAAGAATGTTGTCGTTGTCGTTGCGTTTAGTTTATCAAAATCGATGACAAGTTATGGTTTGCGTTGTGGAGCTGCGATTGTCTTAGCACAAGAAGAGAGTAGTGTTCAACAAGTGAAAATTGTATTTGAAAAGAATGCACGTGCTACATGGTCAAATATCAATAATGGTGCAATGGCTACGTTTGTCGATGTGCTTGATCATCATTTAGAAGAATACGATGAAGAAAGAATGAAATATGTTCATTTGTTAAAAGAGCGTAGTGATATTTTTGTCAAAGAAGCGAGTGAAGTCGGATTAAAACATTATCCATATAAAGAGGGATTCTTCATTACTTTGGCTGTAGATAATAAAACAAGAGATGTATTCCATGAGAAAATGATGGAAAATAATATCTTTACAGTAAAGGTAAATCAAGGTATTCGTGTTGCGCTATGTTCATTGTCTGTAGAAAAGACAAAAGGACTTGCGAAAAAGATGAAAGATATTTTAGATACGATTGAGTGCTAGTTCTATGTCAAAAGAATTTAAAGCAATATTTGGACAAGCTATGTCCATTGTGACGCATAAACCAAGTCAATATGCGAAAGATATCACTTTACGGTATCCTTTTACTTCTACATTTTCAGGGGATAAAATCCGCATTTGTTTGGACAATTTTACCGGTAAAGAAAAGGTTACTTTTGAATCTGTTACTATCGGCAAAGTAATCCATAATCAAGATGTAGATTCTACTTCTATTTTAGATTTGACCTTTAATAAAAGTAAAAGTCTTACTATATTACCTGGCAAACAAGCGTATAGTGATGAATTGAACATTAAAATTGAAAAGGGAGCGACCTATGCGATAAGCTTTTATTTTAAAGATTTTACGCATTTACGCTGCGGAGTATATACACAAGGGCCATTAAGTACTGCATATTTTGGGGAAGGTGATTTTACCCATAGTGGTGTGATGGATCATGACTTAAGTATGAAAACGTCTTGGGTCTATTTCTTAAGTGAAGTGAGTGTATTTACGGATTCTGCTTGTAAAGTAGTGACTTGTTATGGAGATTCGATTACGAGTCAAGATTGGCCAGATTACCTTCAAAAATTGATGTGGAATAATGGTAAGGATGTCTCTGTTGTACGTAAGGCGGTAAGTGGTACACGTATTTTAAGAGAGTATCATTGTGTTCAATATGAAGCGTATGGCCTTAAAGGAGATCATCGTTTTGAACATGAGATGCATGTGTCAGGAAGTGATACTTTGATTATTTTACAAGGTATCAATGATATTATTCATCCTGTTGGAGTTAAGTCGAATGAATTTCGCCCTTGGTCAGATTTACCAACGAGTCAAGATTTGATTGATGGACTTACAAAGTATGTAGAGTATGCACACTCGATTGGAATGAACGTCTATATGGGTACATTAATTCCAATTGAGGGTTGGCGTACGTATGCGGATTTTAGAGAAAATTTGCGACAAGAAGTCAACGAATGGATACGTACAACCAATATTCTTGATGGTGTTATTGATTTTGATCGAGACATTTGCCAAGGAAATCAAATGATTCAAGAGTTTGATAGTGGAGATCATTTGCATCCAAGTTCAAAAGGATATGAACAAATGGCTAAAACGGCATTTGATGTTTTGAAAGATTGTTAATATGAAAAAAAGACCGATTTTTGGTCTTTTTTTATTTGTCGTTTACAGCTTTTTTTGCTTCCTCTACAAAATTTTGAATCAGATCTGAATGTGCATTTGGATGATGATATATTCCATAGGATACTTTTGGCATATCAAGTAAAGCTTGTTTGTTTATAGAAATACAATTAGGAATCAATATTTCAGGTAGAATTGCGATTCCCATTCCGCTTAATGCCAATAATAAAGCTTCACTAGGATAATCACAATAATAGATTTCGTTTGATGGATCTTTTATGAAGTTTTCATTGGATAAAATCGATTCAGAAATATCGATAGGATGGAATAAAATGAGGGGATAGTTTTTAAGTTCTTTTAAAGATATTCCATTTTTAGTATGGATATTAAAAGATTCGTTATAGATACAGACAAGATTTGTTTTTGTGATTTCTTTATAGACACAATTTTTTACTTTATCTTTTGACATTTTAGCGGCCAATACAATATCCAACAAACCATCTTCAATTTTCTTTAGGGCATGTGGAATAGGAATTGTTAATAAGTTTGGATGTAGAAAGGGGTGGCTTTTCTTTAATTCTTTTAATGCAGGTGTAAGAATGTTCATATGAGATAAGCCTGCACAAGCGATAGAAAGAGTTTGGATTTCTTTCGCTTTTTTTTGATCGAATTTTTCAATAGCATGATTTGATATGGAAACAATATTTTTGGCGTCTGTGATAAATGACTTTCCATCTTCACTTAATTCTACATGATGTTTTGAACGATTAAAAAGTTGCGTATGTAGTTCTTTTTCTAAAGATTGAATCTGTCGAGTAATGGCTGGTTGGCTTGTGTACATGAGTTCGGCTGTTTTGGCATAATTCAAAGTTTTTGCCAAGACAAGAAAACATTCAAGTTGATAGGTGTTCATAATATCACTTCCTTTATCATACATAATACGGTATACGTATTAATAATACAATTTTTTTATTTCATTTTTAACCTAGAATCGGTTATTTTATAAATTGTTTTATAAGGAGGTCCTTTATGAATGAAAAAGAATTAACAAAGGCCCGTGTTGAAGTGAAACATCCTTATCTTGTTATGATGGGATTGTATTTGGGCGCTTTTATTGGAATGTTTAGTGAAACATCTTTGAACATCGCATTACCTCAACTTATGCAGGTTTTTGGAGTGGATACTTCCATTGCACAATGGCTTGTGGTTGGATATATGTTGATTATTGCGTTGGTTTTGCCTTTTGCATCTTTATTGATGAAATTGTATCCGGCAAGAAAATTAACGATGTTTGCTCTAGCGATATTCATGATTGGAGCATTATTAAGTGGGTGTGCACCAAATTTTGCGTTATTATTAATCGGACGATTGATGCAAGGTGTTGGAACGGGACTTGTTTTACCGATGATGTTTGCGATTGTTTTGGAAGTATTTCCAGCTAATAAGATTGGTCAGGCAATGGGTGTAACTTCTTTGATTATTATGTTTGCCCCAGCAATCGGTCCTACTCTTTCGGGAATTATATTGGGTTTTGCATCTTGGCGAATTTTATTCTTACTTTTCGCACTCATTTTATTCATTGCTCTTTTATTTACTTATAAGTTTGCGATTGATCCTTATCCTCAGACAAAGACTAAGATTGATGTTCTTTCTTGTGTGAGCTCTTGTTTAGGCTTTGGTGGAGTTGTTTTAGGTGCAGGCCTAACAAGTATGTATGGTTGGCTTTCATGGCAAGTATTGGTTTCACTTATTGTTGGTGTTGTTTCTTTGATTGTATATTGTAAACGTCAATTGAGTATGGAAAATCCAATTTTAAATTTGAATGCCTTTAAAACAAAAGCTTTCTGCACAGGTACAGTATTAATCATGCTAAATTTTGGAATCACATTATCCGCTATGTATATTTTGCCTCAATATTTACAAAATGGCCTTGGATGTTCTGTTACAACTGCTGGACTTCTTATGTTGCCTGGAGGTATTATCAATGCTTTATTTAGTTTATCGGCAGGTAAATTCTATGATAGAATGGGAGCTAAAATTTTAAGTAAATTAGGTTTATTCTTATCTGTGATTGGTGTGATTTTATTCTTACAAATCACAAAAACAAGTTCATTTGTTTACGTTATTATGTGTCATATCATTGTTATGATTGGTGTTCCATTGGCAATGTCTCCTTGTCAATCTTATGGATTAAACGCATTACCTTCTAACTTATCAACAGATGGATCAACGATTCAAAATATGATGCAACAAGTGTTCGGAGCTATTAGTACGGCTGTCTCAACAAGTTTATTGGGCATAGGAAAAGCTGCTTATTTAGGTACAAGTACACAAGAAGCTTTTGTGAATGGCTCTCATTATGCTTTTATGTTCACATTGGTGATTGCTCTTATTGGATTTATCTTTTCTTTCCGAATTAAAGAAAACAAAAAATAAGGACCATATGGTCCTTTTAATATATCGTCAGCAGATCGCCAATTAGAAAGCTAAGTTGAGTAATGGCATTTGTGATTTGTTCGATCCAATCGGTATGGTGATTCGCATTTGCGTAAATAAAATATGAATATCTTTATCCTTTAATGCGACAATGATTTTCCATATTACCTTTCCAACTCCTCCAACAATACATAGCAATACACCGATTTTAAAAAATAAACTACTAAAATGAAAGGCTATGATACCCATCGCAATAGTAAAGAATAAGACGGGTAATGCATCTACAAGTGCTAGTTGAATTGTGAAGTTTTCGTATTTTTCCATTAATCTATCTTCGTTAATATATCTACCGTATGTGAACTTGCTCCAATAAGATCTTGTCTTTGACAAGTTGATAAGTGATAGTTCATAAAGGTTTCGAATGTTTCATCATCCATTTTATTTAAGATAGGACGCATATAATCAGCTGGGCCATCAGCCGCAATGATTTCAATACGTTCTAAATTCAAATCCTTATTTAGCTTATTGATCTGTTCTAAACGAACATAACTGTACAAATCATCAATATTGGTTTGTGTTTGAAAAGTCGAATCAATTTTACCGCCTTGAATGGCCTCGTGAATATGTCCATCACGAAAACCGTGAACCAATACACTATACTCATTCATGACATAGGCTACAAAAATAATACCATTCTTTTTAGTAACACGTTTTGCCTCGGATAAAGCCTTTATCTTATCTTCATGTGTAAAAAGATGGTACATAGGGCCAAAAAGAAGGGTGACATCAAATGTGTTATCTGCATATCTGGATAGATCAAGGGCACTACCTTGATAGGCTTTTACTTTGCTTTTTTTTGATTTTAAAACACCTAGATTATATTTAACAAGCTCGATCGCATCGACTTGATGTCCTTCATCACTTAAGGCGATACTATATCGTCCTGTTCCAGCACCAATATCTAGAATGCGATCAGTATCTTTCAAATATTTATGAATAAATTTCATTGTAGTGCGATATTCGACTTGACCGTGTCTTGAAAGTAAACGTTTGTCTTCACAGAATTTACCGTAATAATTTTCTAATTCGTTCATATTTAAATCCCCTTTATGTTATAATTTTGCGTATGAATAAATGGCTTGGAAATGCAGAATTTTATAAAAAAGTATTCATTGTTGCGATACCTTTATTGATTCAACAAATGATCACTAGTTTTGTGAATTTGCTTGACAATATTATGGTTGGACAAGTGGGTACATTGGCCATGAGTGGTGTGTCCATTGCGAGTCAATTGATTACCATCTTTAATTTGGCTGTATTTGGCTCGGTTGCTGCATGCAGTATTTTTGGCGCCCAATTCTTTGGCAGAAGAGACATGCAAGGAATGCGATATTGTCTGCGTTTTAAACTTGTGATCGAAGTTTTGATTTCCATAATAAGTATAATTGTATTTTTCTTTTTTTCAAAACCACTCATTCATCTTTATTTAAATAATTCGAATAATTCTATTCAAGATATACAAGCTACTTACTCGTATGCCCAACATTATTTATGGATCATGTTGTTGAGCTTTATTCCTTTTTCTCTAACACAATCCATCACCACGGCATTTTCAGAGACAGGAAAAACGAAGCTACCCATGATATCAAGTGTAACGGCCGTATTTGTAAATTTAATTGGAAACTACATTTTGATTTTTGGAAATTTTGGTTTACCAAAATTAGGCGTAAATGGAGCTGCCATCGCAACGGTTATTTCGCGTCTTGTTGAACTGATGATTGCGATTTACTTTACTAGGCGTTATAAGAAAGAATTGACTTTCTTTCATCATTTATTCAAAGAATTTAAAATACCAGTCGAATTGGCCAAACAAATCACAGTAAAAGGAGCGCCTCTTGTATTGAATGAAATCCTTTGGTCAACGGGTATCGCATGTATTGCACAATGTTATTCGACAAGAGGTGTCGATGCGATTGCGGCCTACAATATTACTTGTACGATTCAAAATTTATTTTTTGTGTTTAGTATCGCAATGGGAAATTCTATATCTATTCTTGTTGGACAACAGTTGGGGGCAGGAAAACTTGATGAAGCTGTAGATACGGATCGAAAATTGATCGTATTTACTTTCTTATTAGCTTTAGGAGTTGGATTGGTATTATTTGTGACTGCTCCTATCTTTCCAAACTTATACAATACGAAAGATACAATTCGTCAAATGAGTACTTCGATGCTTCGGATTTATGCTTGTTTAGTTTGGGTTGGAGCTATTTATAATGCTTGTTATTTCACACTTCGTTGTGGTGGTAAAACGATTTTAACTTTCTTATTTGATTCTGTAGGAACTTTATGTGTAAGTTTCCCTATAGGTTATTGTGTTGCACATTTTACAAATATTTCGATTGTACCTATGTTCTTTATCTTGCAGTGTGCTGATTTGTATAAAGTGATTCT
Source organism: Waltera intestinalis (assembly GCA_963595075.1). Lineage (GTDB taxonomy): Bacteria > Bacillota_I > Bacilli_A > Erysipelotrichales > Erysipelotrichaceae > Holdemanella. The sequence goes on along the minus strand of CAVBGZ010000073.1, from coordinate 4,894 downwards.
TGGCCTATATTTAGTCCATAAGAAGTCGTGGGTGCAAAATTTGGTTGTGAAAGGAATTTAAAAAATGGATTTATTTAAGAGAAATAAAAAAGAAACAAAAGTATGGCATTGGCTTGTAGTTGATGTTTTGGTTGTAGTCGCTTGGTTTATAGGTGGATGGCTAAAGTCAAATTTGAACCAACAATATGGAGCTTATAGTTGGCTTGCCTATCCGATTACTTATTTAGTCTTATTTATATTATTATCAGTGGTGCCTATTCTTCCTAGTGGTATTCGTTCAAGATATCGTTATGTGATGATTCGTACAGTTGTACTTATTATTGTGGTTGCGATTTTCTTGGGTGTAGAAATTCCAAAGATGGAACAAAATGTTGAAAATACGATCAGCTCTTTAATTCATTCATTATGAGAAAAATTAAATTAGGAAGAGTCTTGATTCTATTGTTCATTCCTATATTTGTATTAGGAATCTTCATCTTTTATATAAGGAAAGAGGAGACGGTTGAATCGACTAGCTATTATCATTTGGACCAATTTGTATATAAGGATGGTTTAATGAGTTATGAGGATTCAAACTACAAAACAATGACAGGTATTGATGTATCTAGTTTTAATAAGGAGATTGATTTTAATAGCGTAAAAGAGGATGGCATTGATTTTGTGATGATTCGATGTGGATTTCGTGGAGGAATGGATGGGATTCTTTATGATGATCCAATGTATGAAGAATATATGGAAGAGGCTAAACAAGCGGGTTTAAAGATTGGTGTCTATTTTTATTCGAGCGCGATTACTTTAGATGAATTGGATGAAGAAGTAGAATATGTTCTTGATCGAGTGAAGGGCTATTCTTTGGATTTGCCGATTGCGTATGATATGGAATATTATAATGAGGGTGGACGTATTGTTGATTTGTCAAAAGAGAATAAGACAAAGCTTGCTTTAAGGTTTTGCAAGAAAATCAAGAAGGCAGGATATACACCAATGATTTATGGGAATATGTCTTGGCTTTATCATGATGTTGATTTTGATCAAGTCAAAACAAATCCGATTTGGTTAGCTTCCTATTCGGAAGAATGTACTATGGAAGATGAATTTCAAATGTGGCAATATTCAAGTCAAGCTATGGTGAATGGAATTTCTGATACAGTGGACATCAATTTGTGGATAGAGAAAAAATAAACTGTTTAAGATTTGTATACAAAACACATTTTTTTGTCTATAATGGAATTATCCATGATGAATTGAGGATGGATGGCTGGTGTTGGGATGCACCAGCCTTTAATTTTTGGGGTTAAAAAAATGAAAATTGAAGAAGGATATATGCCTTTTAAGGGCTTTAAAACGTATTATAGAATCGTAGGAGATGGAAACAAGACACCCATTGTATGTCTACATGGAGGACCTGGGTCGACTCATAATTATTTTGAAGTTTTGGATGAACTAGCAAATAGCGGACATAAAATTATTATGTATGATCAATTAGGCTGTGGAAATTCTTATGTACCAGATCATGATGAATTATGGAATTTATCTACGTGGATGGAAGAATTAGAATGTTTATTTCAATATCTTTCCATTTCTAAATGCCATTTGTTAGGGCAGTCTTGGGGAGGCATGTTGGCGATTGCGTATGCGATAGAAAAGAAGTGTGATAAATTAGAATCTTTGATTTTATCAAGTACACTCTCCTCTGCATCTTTGTGGGCTAGAGAACAACATCGTATGATTCGTTTGATGGATAAGAAAGAACAAGATGCGGTTTTAAGTGAAGATTATGATTCTGTAGAATATAAGGAAGCAAATGAACATTATATGCAACTTCATTGTGCGGGCCCTTTTGATGAGAATACACCGGAGTGTGTTAAAAGAGAAAAGGTCAGTGGTGCTCGTTCTTATTTGATTGGATGGGGACCTAATGAATATACGCCATTAGGTACATTAAAAGATTTTGAATATACGGAAAGATTACATGAAATTGGTGTGCCAAGTTTGATTATTAGTGGTACAGATGATTTGTGTACACCTCTAGTAGCTAAAACAATGGCTGATGGTATTTTAAATTCAAAATGGGAATTAATGGAAGGATGTCGTCATATGTGTTTTGTGGATGATCATGAAGTGTATTGTAAAATAATATTAGATTGGATAGGTGAATAATATGGATGATTATGATGTATATGTTAGTAAGTGGGAAGTTATAGAAAAAGAGAATAATGAAGTTTTAGAGAAGTTTAAAGAATATCTTGAAAACAAGGGCTTAAGCGAAAAGACAATTCAAAGTCATTTGAATAATGTTGAGTTCTATTTAAACACGTATCTTTTCAGGGTTGGATTAATTGGATATAAGAATGCGTTTGAATATGAACATATGGCGGATTACTTTGGCTATTTCTTTATTCGCAAATGCATGTGGTCTACTCCTTATAGTGTAAAGGCAACTTTGGCGAGTATGAAGAAGTTTAATTTGTTTATGCTTGAAAATGAAATGATTTCTAAAGAACAATATAATGGTTTTGTTGAACTAGTCAAAGAGAGTAAAGAGGATTGGGTTCAACAATGTGAAGATTATAATGAAGGAAGATTTTACTACTAATGCCATAAATAATGGCATTTTTTTGTATTCAGTCTATAAAAATGACACACGGATAAGCGTTATCATGAATAAATTTTTAAGATTTAAAAAAATGGGAGTAAAAAGACCTCTAAATATGCCGTAAATTAGGGCTTTTAAAAGTTTTTTTATTTTTTTAAAAAATAGGGTTGAATCACCAAAATATATGTGATAGAATACAGGAGCTTGCGATGAAGTGCGAGGTTGCTGACCCACTGAGAAACGTTGTCATGGGTGGAGCCAGGTAATTCGCGTGGAGCATGTTTATCTAGAATAAACGAAAGGAGTTAAACATGGCAAAAAACACAATGAGAATTCGCTTAAAAGCGTATGAGCACAGAATCTTAGATGATAGTGCTAAGAAAATTGTCGAAACTGCGACAAAACACGGAGCTAAAAAGGTCGTAGGACCAGTTCCATTACCTACAGAAAAACAGGTAGTAACAATTCTTCGTGCGGTTCACAAATATAAAGATTCTCGTGAACAATTCGAAATTCGTACGCACAAGCGTTTGATTGAGATCGTTGCACCAGATAAGGAAACAATCGATTCTTTACAAAGACTTGAACTTCCTAGCGGTGTCGACATCGAAATTAAACTTTAATGGAGGTGTCAATGATGAAAGGACTATTAGGAAGAAAATTAGGAATGACACAAGTCTTCACAGAAGATGGTGTATTGATTCCAGTAACTGTTGTAGAAGTAACACCTAATGTTGTTTTACAAAAGAAAACAGTAGAAACAGATGGTTACAACGCAATTCAGTTAGGATTTGAAGAAATCAAAGAAAAACGTACAACTAAAGCAAACATCGGACACTGCAAAAAAGCAAATACAAGTCCAAAACGCTTTATCAAAGAAGTACGTGATTGCGATATGGACGTTAACGTTGGAGACTTAGTTGACGTTGAATTATTCGCTGCTGGTGAAACAGTTGACGTAATCGGAACAAGTAAGGGTAAAGGTTACAACGGTACAATCGTTCGTAACAATGCTCACCAAGGTCCAAAAACTCACGGTGGATCTAAGAACATTCGTCACATTGGTTCATTAGCTACAAATGGTATTACTTCACGTCAAGGACGTATCATGAAGGGTACTATCATGGCTGGTCAAGAAGGTGGATACACAACAACAAACCAAAACTTGACTGTAATCAAAGTAGATAAAGAAAACAACTATATGTTAATTAAAGGAAACGTTCCAGGACCTAGAAAAGGTTGTGTTATGGTTCGTAGCGCAAAATGCTCTAAGGGAGATAAAGAACCTGTTACTTTAGTTGACTATACAGCAAATAAGGAGGTTCAATAATGGCTACTATCGATGTAATTAACCAAGCTGGAGCAGTTGTTGGTTCAGTAGAACTTAACGATGCAGTATTTGGTATTGAACCACACCAACAGGCTATGTATGATGCATTAGTAATGCAGATGGCTAGCCGTCGTCAAGGAACAGCTGATACTAAGGGCCGTAGCGAAGTATCTGGTGGTGGACGTAAACCTTACCGTCAAAAAGGTACAGGTCGTGCTCGTCAAGGTTCTATCCGCGCTACTCAATTCAGAGGCGGAGGAACTGTATTTGGACCTACACCACGTAGCTATGCTTACCGTATCAATAAGAAAGTTCGTCGTTTAGCATTGAAGTCAGCGTTAAGCGAAAAAGTTCAAGAAACAGCATTCAGCGTTATGGATAAAATTGAAATTGCTGAACCAAAAACAAAATCATTCGTTTCAATTATTGAAGCTATCCAAGCGCCTAAGAAAACATTGTTTGTTGTTGCGGATAGTGAAGAAGCAACAAACGTTTACTTATCAGCACGTAACATTGCGACAGCTACAGTAATGTCAGCTTCAGCAATTAACACTTATGATTTAGTAAATGCAAACAAGGTTGTTATGACAAGCGCTGCCGTAAAACAAGTTGAGGAGGCATTGGCATAATGAAAGACTATAGAGACGTAATTATTCGCCCAATCATTACTGAAGCTACTATGAAAATGATGGCTGAAGATAACAAGTATACATTTGAAGTGGTTAAGGGCATTAGTAAAATTGAAATTGCAAAAGCTGTTGCTGCTGCATTCAATGTAGAAGTTGTAAAAGTAAATACAATGAACTGCAAACCAAAAACAAAACGTGTAGGTCGTTATGTTGGAAAAACAAGTGCCGTACACAAAGCTATTGTAAAAGTAAAAGAAGGACAAACAATCGAATTGTTCGGTTCTGAAGAATAATCAGGGAGAAGACGCTATTTCCTGAATAAATATTGCGATAAGGAGG
>CAVBGZ010000072.1:0-13923 GCA_963595075.1 Waltera intestinalis | reverse complement strand
CTTGAAAAATGTTTTCAATAAGAGTATTCTATAGTCAACCGATGCGAAAGAGATCAAACTTAATGGTTGGGCATAGAGAGATTCTAGTCATGGTGGAAGCTAGATTGTACCAGTTAGGCAAATGGACTTTCAAGGGCGAGGTGAAAGGAAGATTCCAAGTAGCTAAGACGTAATTCATGCGTTAAATGGATCAGGCGTGATAGCGCTGTAGAGGTGGGTAATATTTTACCAATTCAGGTGGTACCGCAGAAGATTGATATTCTGTCCTGTGTCAAATTTATTTTTGATGCAGGATTTTTTTATTATAAGGAGAGTGATGTATGTGTTAGTGGATTGGTGGTGGTATTTGTAAGTGTTTTAGGAGGAGAAGAAAGATGAAAAAGACATTAATCGCATTAAGTTTAGCTTTAGTAATGACAGGTTGTAGTAGTGTAAAAGCCACTAGCAACGAACAAATATTAACAGTAGGACTAAATACAGAAATGAATGGAACATTTAGTCCAATGTACTATCAAACAACGAATGATTCATACGTTGTTGATCTGGTGTATCAAGGATTATTGAAATATAATTCGAAGGGCAATTTGGTTTGTGACTTGGCCAAAGAAATGCCAACTATCTCTAGTGATGGATTGACCATGACATTTAAGTTGAAGAAGGGAATTAAATTTTCAAATGGAAATAAATTCACTTCAAAAGATGTTAAGACAACATTTACAGTTATGGCCGATCCAACATACACCGGACGATTCTCAAACAACGTAGACTTCTTAGAAGGATATACAGATTATCATGATGGAGATGCGACTGATTTTACAGGTATTGAAACGCCAGATGATTATACGGTTGTATTCCATCTAAACAAATCTAGAATTGATGCCGTAAGTACGATTGGAAATCAGAAAATTTGTAGTTCTAAATATTTAAAATATAAAAAAGGAAGTACAGAAAATATTGAGAAGAAGAATAGTAAGCCAATTGGTACGAATGCGTATGTATTAAAGACTTTTGAAAAAACAAGTGGTGCAAGCTTAGTTTCTAATGAAAACTTTAAAAAGAAGGATGGACAATACCAAATTTCTAAGGTCATGATCAAAAAGACAGAACTTTCAACAGAAGTAAAGGAATTGGAAAAGGGAACAGTGGATTATATTCCAGGTGTGACAGAGGCTAATAAAATCAAGGCAGTTAAGAAGAATAGCGATTTAACTGTAGACTCTTATCCAAGTGATCGTGAGAGTTTCTTGATTTTCAATTGTGCTCAAGGTGTATGTGCTGATCAAAGTGTTAGACAAGCAGTAGGTTATGCGTTTGATCCACAAGAATATATTGATAACTACTACCAAATTAAGGGTATGGCTTATAAGCCTGGTACTTTTGGAAATCCAATCTCATCTAATAATGGAACGATGATTCGTAATGAAGAAAAAGTAGATGGTGTTACATACTATGACTTTGATCCAGATAAGGCTAATAAATTATTGGATGATGCAGGTTATACATTGAGTGATGATGGATATCGTTATAAGAATGGTGAAAAATTAACGATTCGTTTCTTGGCAAACAAAGATAAAGATTCAACGGATGCACTTATTACAGTACTTAAAAAACAATTGAGCGATGTAGGAATTGATTTCCAGGCCAATACAGTTGAATTTAATACGGTCATTAGCACGATGCAAGATGATAGCCAGACAGGTTCATGGGATGCGACATATATGGGATTCTCTTATGGAGATCCTGAAGATACAGGTATTAACTTTATTCTTCGCTCTGGTGCCACAAATAATATGGGACGATTAAACGATGAAGAATTAGATACTTACTTAGATAATGGTATGTATACATCGGATGAAGAAGTGTCAAAAGAAAACTATCGTAAGGCATTGATTCGTCAAAGTGAACTTTGTGGATATTTACCAGTCGATGCGACAAAAACATATTGTTTAAGAAATAAAAATGTGAAGAACTTAAAAACATCAAGTACATTTGGATGGACACAAGCTATCGCAAAGGCGCATATCAAATAGGGGTGAACAGCTCCTATTTTCTTTTTGGTGCAAATAATGGTGAAAATAATGGTGTTATTGGTGCAATTAATGACTGATTTAACGGTGCTATAGGTGCAAGTTATGAAAAACAGTGTTTTTTAAATGGCAGAGTATTAAGGAATTTTTGTTGGACATCCGCTTTTGAGTAAAGAAAAAAGTGGACATTGAGATAGTAAATTCATCAATCCATCTATCCTGTTCTCTGCTATAATAGAGCCATGGCAAAAAATAATTCAGTCACCCTCATGACAAAGGGGAGTATTTCAAAACAAATTATAGGCTATGCGATACCTGTATTTATTGGGTATTTATTTCAACAACTCTATAATACGGTTGACGCTTTAATTGTCGGAAACTTTTTAGGAGAAAATGCATTAGCTGCCGTTACAGGAGTGGGTTCATTAATTTATTTATTTGTAGGTTTCTTTATGGGGTTTGCGACAGGAGCCAGTGTAATCATTGCTAATGCGATTGGTGCAAGAAATGAAGAAAAAACACGTAGTTCCATTAAAACAACTGCAACACTAGGTATTATTTTGGGGCTGATTATGAGTATAAGCGGCTATGTATTAACGGATCATATGCTTGTATGGATTGGAGTTCCTAGTTCGGTATTTGATTTATCAAGCCAATATTTAAAAATCTATTTTATTGGAGGCTTCTTTTTGGTTCTCTATAATATGTTGGTTGGAATTATTCGAGCTGGAGGCGATGCGAAACATCCACTCTATTATTTAGTAATCAGTTCGATTGTCAATGTTGTATTAGATATTGTCTTTATTACTCTCTTTCATATGGGTGTTCAAGGGGCCGCTTGGGCAACCATTATATCTGAATGCATCAGCATGATTTTATGTATGATCCAGCTTCATTTAGAAGAAAGCATCCTACATGTATCATGGCTTGATTTGGGATTAGATTTAGACAATCTTAAACAAATTTGTATTTATGGCTTGCCTACTGGACTACAAGGATGTGTCATTGATTTTGCGAATGTAATGATTCAATCCTACATTAACTCATTTGGTGCGGCCGCTATTGCAGGAATTGGTGCTTATTCAAAAGTTGAAGGCTTTGTGTTCTTGCCAGAAACCTCTTTTTCAATGGCATTAACGACGTTTGTGTCTCAAAATCAAGGGGCCGGACAATATGAAAGGTCAAGAAAAGGAATTCTTTTTGGACTCGCTGCTGCCCTTATTATGATTGAAGGTTTTGGTGTGATTATCTTTGCGTTTGCGCCAACCTTTATTTCTTTGTTTAACCAAAATCCAGATGTCATTCAAATTGGAACGGACAGGGCAAGAGTATGTGCTCTCTTCTATTGTCTGTTAGGATTCTCTCATGTGGTCTCTTCTATACTTAGAGGATTAGGAAGACCCGTTATGCCTATGATAGTCATGCTTGTGTGCTGGTGTGCTGTGCGTGTACTTGTCTTAATGACAATAGGACAAAGTGTACATGATTTATTTTTAACCTATTGGCTTTATCCGATTACTTGGGCATTAAGTTCTATTGTCTATGTATTTGATCTTGGTAAGTATCATTTGTTTACTCCAAAAGAAAATGAAATTATTTGTTAGAATAAGTAACGTTAACGACATTAAATGTTATCTATCTAGATGTCTGGTGGATAGATGATGTTTTTGTCGTTTTTTTTGTTTTGGTAAGGGAGGAAAGAAATATTAAAAGTATTTGTATTAAGATTTTGCATGTTTGTATTCATGACGATTGCCATGATAATATTTTCTTGTGTTGTATCTGGAAAAACAGGGATGGATGGAGTTATTGATTTTTGTACCTATCTACCATATAACTTCACGATTGCACTACCAATTCAGATGTTGGTTGTAGCCCCATTATCCTATAGATTGTCGAAATACTTTGCATAAAATTTTGTGTTGTCAAACCTGTTTTTTTTAGGTATTATAATTCTGCAGAAAGTGTTTTTCTGATTTTGGAGGTCTTGCTTATGGTCTTAAGAAGATTTACCACAATTGAACAAAAGAGATGCTTTTTTTAGCGTGCCTAGGTTAGGTGCGCTTTTTTGTTGCATATGAAAGGAAGGTCATTTATGGAAACAAAGCGTGTATTAATTGTTATGGGGTCTCGTTCAGATTTACCAAGTATGGAAGGATGCATGAAGCAATTGGATGATTTTGGTGTAGGATACCAAGTTCGTGTCTTAAGTGCTCACAGAACACCCGATGCCGTATTGGAACTATCAAGAACAGCCAAAGAAAACGGATTTCAAGTTGTGATTGCTGCTGCAGGAGGGGCTGCACATTTAGCTGGCGTACTAGCAAGTTCAACCGTGTTACCTGTTATTGGTATTCCAATTCAAACCAGCGCATTAGGTGGAATGGATTCACTATTATCCACAGTACAAATGCCACAAGGTGTACCAGTTGCGACAGTTGCGATTGGAAAAGCAGGCGCAAGAAATGCAGCCATCTTAGCATGTCAAATGATGGGCTTAGCCGATCCATCTTTACAAGAAAAAATTGCTAAATTTAAAGAAGAACAAGCCCAAAAGGTTTTAGAACAATCAATAGTTGAATAAGGAGAAGAAAATGGACACTCGTATTTTTGTTCTTAAAAAAGAACCATTTCAAGTTGAAAGTGAATCACTCACAAATGAATTAAAACAATCATTATCATTAGACTCTGATTTTTCACTCATTAAATACAATCTATACGATATCTTTAATGCGGATGAAAACGACATTGAACTCTTAAAGAAAAATGTATGTAGTGAAGTCGTTACCGATGACGTATTTGACTCTGTAGATTTAACAGGCAAATCCTATTTAGCCTATGAATATTTACCAGGACAATACGATCAAAGAGCCGATAGTGCGATGCAATGTTTAATGTTATTAAACAATAAACAAACAGTACGCATCCACTCAGGAACCCTTTTAGTCTTCTCAAAAGAAATTGATCAAGATACTCTAGATAAAATTACACACTACATTGTTAACCCAGTCGAAGCACGCGTAAAAGACCTTTCTATATTAATAGATGATCAAGACGTTGATGTAAAAGATGTTCCTGTTTTAGAAGGATTCATCACAAAAACAAACGAAGAACTTGCTTCTTTACGTCAAAGTTTAGGCCTTGCCATGTCTCAAGCGGACATTGAACATGTACAATGCTATTTTAAAGACGAAGAAAAAAGAGATTGTACAATGACAGAACTTCGTGTATTAGACACATATTGGTCAGATCATTGTCGTCACACAACATTTGAAACTGTATTAGACAACGTTACATTCCATGTAGATAAACTTTCAAATGAGTTACAAGCCAGCTTTGATCGCTATTTAAAATTACGCGAAGAAGTACACGGTAACCGCAAAGAAAGAACATTGATGGATATGGCTACAATTGCCGGTAAGTATTTGCGCAAACAAGGAAAATTAAATGACCTTGAAGTCAGCGATGAAATTAACGCATGCAGTGTAGAAATCACAGTCGACGTCAATGGAAAAGAAGAACCATGGTTATTGATGTTTAAAAATGAAACACACAACCACCCTACTGAAATTGAGCCATTCGGTGGAGCCAGTACATGTATTGGTGGTGCAATCCGTGATCCACTTTCAGGAAGAAGCTATGTTTATCAAGCTATGCGTATTACCGGAGCTGGCGACATCACAAAACCAATCGAAGAAACATTAGAACATAAATTACCACAATCTAAAATTTCAAAAACAGCTGCCCAAGGCTATTCAAGTTATGGAAACCAAATTGGACTTGCGACAACATTTGTTGATGAAATCTATGATGAAGGCTACGTCGCAAAACGTATGGAAGTTGGAGCCGTTGTTGGTGCTGCACCAAAATCGCATGTGAAAAGAGAAAAACCACTTCCAGGCGATATTATTGTCATGATCGGTGGAGCGACTGGACGTGATGGTATCGGTGGAGCCACAGGATCAAGTAAAGAACACAATGAAACAAGTTTGGAAAAATGTTCAAGTGAAGTTCAAAAAGGAAATGCCCTTATTGAACGTAAATTACAACGCTTATTCAGAAATCCAGACTGCACAAAATTAATTAAAAAAGCCAATGACTTTGGAGCTGGTGGAGTCAGTGTTGCCGTAGGTGAATTAGCTGATGGATTAGACATTAATCTAGACGTTGTCCCTGTTAAATATGAAGGTCTAGACGGAACTGAACTTGCGATCAGCGAATCTCAAGAACGTATGGCTGTATGTATTGAAGCTAAAGACTTTGATAAATTTAAAGAAGAAGCCTATAAAGAAAACTTAGAAGCCATTAAAGTAGCGGATGTGACAGACACAAATCGTTTAGTGATGAAATGGCGTGGTAAAACGATTGTCGATATGTCACGTGCATTCTTAGATACAAATGGTGTTAGAGGACATCAAGAAGTTGAAGTCAGTGAAAATGAGTATGATGAAAAACCATTTGAAAAGACAGATACAAACTTATTAGATGTTTTACAAGATGCCAATGTAGCCAGTCAAATTGGTCTAGCTGAAATGTTTGACGCATCTATCGGTAAGAGTACAGTCTTGATGCCGTTTGGAGGAAAATACCAATTAACACCAGAAGAAGGATCGGTACAAAAATTACCAGTAAACGGTATGACAAATACATGTTCAATCATAACTTATGGATATGATCCAAAAGTATCAAAATATTCACCATATTTAGGAGCAAGCTATTCGGTGGTTGAAGCTTTAGCTCGTGTAACAGCTTTAGGTGCTGACTATAAAACATGTCGTTTATCCAACCAAGAATATTTTGAACACCTTGGCCAAGATGCGAAAAAATGGGGACAACCATTTGAAGCATTATTAGGATTAATTGATGCACAATTAGCTTTTGAAACACCAAGTATTGGTGGAAAAGACTCGATGAGTGGAACATTCAAAGATATTCATGTACCACCTACAGTCATTACATTTGCGTGTACAACCGCTAAAACAGATTCTATCGTATCCGCATCCTTTAAAAATCCAGGTGATTATGTTTATTTGGTAAAACATACGCCATTAGAAAATCATATGCCAGATTATGAAGGTTTAAAAGAAAACTTTGAAACGGTATCAAAATATATGAAGGAAAAGAAAGTTGTTGCCGCAAGCACAATCAAGTTTGGTGGACTTGGCGCTTGTGTTGCGAAAATGGCCTTTGGATCTAAAGTCGGTGTTGCGATTTCTACGCAAGAAGATGTATATGGATTTAATCTAGGATCTATGATCATTGAAACAACAGAAAGTATACAAGATGAACATCTACAATTGATTGGTATCTTAAATGAAGATTCAAAAATTGTATTAAATGAGGAAACGGTTGAAATCGAAGATGCATTAAACGCATGGACAAAACGCTACTCTAAAATCTATCCAATGCGTGTGGATGAAGGAAATGAAACAATCGATACACCTTTAAATGAGGCTGAAGTTTGTCAATCTAAAGTTGTTGTTGAACAACCAAAAGTTGTGATTCCTGTTTTCCCTGGACAAAACTGTGAGTTTGATACAACTGCTAAATTTGAAAGAGCAGGCGCTATTGTAAAACAAATTGTCTTTAATAACTTAACTGTAGAAAATATTCAAAAAAGTATTGATACATTAGCTCAAGAAATTTCAACGGCACAAATTCTAATGATTGTCGGAGGATTTAGTAGCGGAGATGAACCAGATGGTTCAGGTAAATTTATTGCGAATGTTTTACGCAATCCAAGTATCGCAAAAGCGATTGATACAATGCGAGCAAATGATGGATTGATCTTAGGAATTTGTAACGGATTCCAAGCCTTAATTAAATCAGGATTACTTCCTTATGGAGATATTGAAAAATTGGATTCAAACAATCCTACATTATTTAGAAATAACATCAACCGACATGTATCTCATATCGCAAGAACACGTATCACGAGCAACGCCTCTCCATGGCTTGCAGGTATGAAGGCGGGAAGTGTATATTCGATTGCGGTAAGTCATGGTGAAGGTAAATTTGTTGCCTCAAAAGAAGTGATAGATCAACTTGTTCAAAATGGGCAAGTCGCAACACAATATGTTAATGAAGAAGGCGTTCCTACAATGGATGGTGTAGATAACTTAAATGGTTCAAGCATGGCTATTGAAGGAATCTTCTCTGAAGATGGTAAGATTTTCGGTAAGATGGGACATAGTGAACGTTATGAATCTGGATTGTTCCAGAATATTGCCGGAAATAAAGACCAAGATATTTTCGCAAACGGTGTACGTTACTTTACACATAAGTAGGTGAAAAGATGCAAGAAAAAATTAAACAAAATTCAGCTGGGATCGTCGGCTTGTTTCATGTAGAACAAGCCGCCCAGACAATTTATTATGCGATGCATGCCATTCAACATCGTGGACAAGACGGTGTTGGTATTGCCGTCAGTAATGAAGAAAGTGTCGTATGTAAAAAGGGATTAGGTCTTTTATCGGAAACTTTAAAACAAGATGTGATTGATGATTTGCAAGGAAACAGCGCGATTGGTCAATTGCGAATGGCTACAGCCAATGATTCGCAACTAGAAAATGTTCAGCCCATCATGGTTCGAAGTCATCAAAGATATTTTGCGGTCGTAAGTAATGGAATGGTCACAAATGCGCATACATTACGAAATCAGATGGAAAATGAAGGATTGATTTTTCAAGGAACAAGCGATTCTGAGCTGATGGCACATTTAATTCAGAAAAACCCTGGATCCTTTGTGGAAAAAATCAAAAAGGCATGTCAAACCATGACTGGAGCTTATGCCTTCTTGATTTTGACAAAAGATTGCTTATATGTCGCAAGAGATCCTCACGGCATTCGCCCTCTTTCTATTGCGAAAGTAGAGGATGGCTATTGTGTAAGTAGTGAGACTTGTTCATTTCCTATTTTAGGTGCTGAATTCTTACGTGAAGTAGAACCTGGAGAATTGATTGAATTATCAAATGATGGAATAACTTCTTATCGTATTAGTGAAATCAATGATAAGAAATCATGCGCGATGGAATATGTGTATTATTCGCGTCCAGATAGTGTGCATAATGGATTAACCGTGCATAATGTACGTAAACAATGTGGATATTATTTGGCAAAAGAAGAAGATCAACAAGCAGACATTGTCGTTGGTGTACCAGATTCGGCATTAAGTGCAGCTGCAAGTTTTGCCCAAACACTAAATGTTCCCTATGAGACAGGATTAATCAAGAATCGTTATATTGGGTCAACCTTCATTCGTCCAACGCAACAACAACGTATGCAAGGCATGCGTGTTCGTTTGAATGCGATTAGTTCCGTTGTCAAAAATAAACGAGTATTTTTAGTAGATGATAGCGTCGTGAAGGGATTTACATCTAAAAGAATTTCTCAATTATTAAGAGAAGCTGGCGCAAAAGAAGTACACTTACGTGTAGCTTCACCCCAATTGAAATATCCGTGTCTATATGGAGCGAATTCAACTGATAGAAAAGACTTGGTTGCTGCGAATTATTCGTTAGATGACATGAAACAATTGTTCCATGTGGATTCCATTCGCTTTTTAAGCGTGGAAGACTTTAAAAAATGCGTTCCTGAAACAAGCTGTTTCGCTTGTTGTACAGGAGAATATCCTGAAGAATTAAATGATTATAAAGATGAGGTAGAGGTATAAAAATGGCAGAACATTATGAAGCAGCCGGCGTAAGCTTAGAAGCTGGCTATAAATCTGTAGAGTTAATGAAAGAGCATGTGAAAAAAACGATGCGTCCAGAAGTTCTTGGTGGATTAGGTGGTTTTTCTGGAGCATTCTCTCTTTCAAAAATTAAAGATATGGAAGAGCCTGTTTTACTTTCAGGAACAGACGGATGTGGAACAAAGGTAAAACTTGCGATGGTCATGGATAAACATGATACGATTGGTATTGATGCTGTTGCGATGTGTGTGAACGATATTGCCTGTGCAGGAGGAGAACCTTTATTTTTCTTAGATTACATTGCGTGTGGAAAGAATGTTCCTGAAAAAATCGCAGATATCGTTAAAGGTGTTGCTGAAGGATGCCTTCAATCCGAAGCAGCCTTAATTGGTGGAGAAACTGCCGAACATCCAGGCTTAATGCCAGAAGATGATTATGATTTAGCAGGTTTTGCGGTAGGTGTATGTGATAAGAAAGATATGATTACTGGAGCTAATTTGAATGTAGGTGATGTTCTTATTGGACTTCCATCAACAGGTGTCCACAGTAATGGATTTAGTTTAGTTCGTAGTGTTTTTGACATCACAAAAGAATCTTTAGATACATATTATGATGAATTAGGTAAAACATTAGGAGAAGCTTTATTGGCGCCTACAAAAATTTATGTGAAGGCATTAAAACATATTAAAAAATCAGGTATTACATTAAAAGCTTGCAGTCATATTACAGGTGGTGGATTCTATGAAAACATCCCAAGAATGTTAAAAGAAGGAATGGGGGTTGATGTAGATACAAAGACTTTCCCTAAACCTGCCATTTTTGATTTGATTCAAAAGGAAGGAAATATTTCTTCTCATGAAATGTATAATGTATTCAATATGGGACTTGGATTTGTGATGGCTGTTGATCCTAGTGATGTAGAAAAGGTTCAAACTGCATTAAATGAAATTGGTGAAAAGAGCTATGTCGTTGGTAAAGTAACTGATTCTGGAGAGGTTAATGTAGAATGGTAAATATTGCCGTATTTGCGAGTGGTTCTGGAACAAATTTTGAAACCATTTTATCTCACATAGAAGATGGTTCTTTGCATGTGAATTGTGCTTGTTTAATTGTGGATAAAGAAAATGCATATGCGCGTACGCGTGCTAATAATCATCATATTGAAGAATATTATTTCAATCCTAAAGCTTATGATGGAAAAGCAGGTTATGAAAGTGCCATTTTAGAAGTGTTAAAAGAAAAAAAGGTGGATTTAATTGTGTTAAGTGGATATATGCGCTTTATTGGACATACGTTATTAAGTGCATATCCAAATCGTATTATCAATTTACATCCGGCTTATTTACCTGAATTCCCTGGAGCTCATAGTATTAAGGATGCCTATGATGCGAAAGTAAGTCAAACAGGAGTTACTGTGCATTTTGTCGATGAAGGCGTGGATACAGGACCTATCATTCGTCAAGAAAGAATTGCGATTGATCCAAGTTGGGATTTAGAAACGTTGGAAGAACATGTACATGCGATGGAGTATCAATTGTTTTGGCAAGTAATTGAGCAAGTCGCAAATAAAATTGAGGAGGAAAAGAAATGAAACGAGCATTAGTAAGTGTTTCAAATAAAGAAGGCTTAGTTGAATTTGTTCAAGGCTTAGTAGAATGTGGATATGAAATCATTTCTACAGGTGGAACAAAGAAAACTTTAGAAGCTGCAGGAATTAAAACAATTGGTATTAGCGAAGTTACTGGTTTTCCAGAAATTATGGATGGACGTGTGAAGACTCTACATCCAAAAGTTCATGGTGCCCTACTTTGTGTTCGTAGCAATCCAGATCATGTAAAACAATTAGAAGAATTAGGGATTGATTATATTGATTTGGTTTGTGTCAATTTATATCCATTTAAAGAAACGGTTTTAAAACCTGGCGTTAGTCATGAAGAAATCATTGAAAACATTGATATTGGTGGTCCAAGCATGCTTCGTAGTGCTTCTAAGAATTATCAAAGCATCCCAGTTCTTTGTGATCCAAATGACTATGAAATGGTATTAAATGAAATTAAAGAAAATGGAGAAACAAGTTTAGAGACACGTGAAAAATTGGCAGCCAAAGTATTCCGTCATACAGCTCGTTATGATGCGATGATTGCTGATTATTTGACAAAGAAAACAGATGAAGAATTCCCGGAGAGTCTTACAATTACGTTTGATAAGGTGCAAGATTTGCGTTATGGAGAAAACCCTCATCAAAAAGCAGCTTTCTATAAAGGTATGAATCCTCAATATTCATTAGCAAACGCAAAACAACTTCATGGAAAAGAATTGTCATACAATAACATCCAAGATGGTAATGCGGCTATAGAGATTTTAAAAGATTTTGAAGGTCAATATGCAGCTGTTGGAGTGAAACATATGAATCCGTGTGGAGTGGGTATTGGTGAAAATATTGAAGCGGCATGGGATAAGGCTTATGAAGCCGATCCAATCTCTATCTTTGGTGGAATTGTAGCTTTAAATGACCGTGTTGAAGCAGGTCTTGCAGAAAAACTTTCTAAAATTTTCTTAGAGATTATTATTGCACCATATTATAGTGATGAAGCTTTAGAAATCTTAACGCGTAAGAAAAATATTCGCTTGATGACATTAGATACAACTTTAAGTGTTTCTAGTTCATTGAAATATACAAATGTGAATGATGGCTTGTTGGTGCAAGAAATGGATCAACATGTCGTTAAGGAAGAGGATTTACGTTGTGTTACGAATCGTAAACCTACAAAGGAAGAAATTGAACAATTGTTGTTTGGATGGAAAGTGGTTAAACACGTAAAATCCAATGCGATTGTTTTAGTAAAAGATAATATGACAATTGGTGTTGGTGCTGGACAGATGAATCGTGTTGGTTCGGCAAAAATTGCGATTGATCAAGCACAAGAAAAAGCCAAAGGATCTGTCATGGCTAGTGATGCCTTCTTCCCGATGCCAGATACTGTACAGGAAGCGATTAAAGCTGGTGTAACGGCTATTATCCAACCTGGTGGATCAATTAAAGACCAATTATCAATCGACGAATGTAATGAACATGGAATTGCGATGGTCTTTACAGGCGTTCGTCATTTTAAACATTAAAGCCTAGATAATAGGCTTTTTTTCGTATATAATGACGGCATGGAAAATAAAAACAAAATAAAAATCATTGTTGGTTTAGTCATTATAGTTGCGTTATGTTGTAGCTTGATTCCAGTTATGAACAATTATGCTTCTGAACAAGCAACGGTTGTAAAGAGTGATAAAAAAACAAAGAAGGTAAAGAAAAGAAAAAATAAAGTTAAACAAGTATCGGTACGAGAACGTGATGAGACCTTAGATGATGAAATACAAGCCTATCTTCAAAGTGAAGATATTAATATGGAAGATATAGCTTATACAATTTGTGATCAAGATAACGGTGAAGTCTATTCATATAATGAAGATGTAGAGTTCACTGCGGCAAGTACATACAAGTTACCATTAGCAATGCTTTACTATGATAAAATTCGAGAAGGGACATTATCTTTAGAATCAACGTATTGTTATAGAGCAAACATGTATGAAGAAAATAGTGTACTTGTAGGTAAGTATGCTGTGAACACACAAATTCCTTTATCCGATATTTTAGAGGATTTAATTGTTTATTCTGATAATGTCGCAGGACATATCTTATTTGAATATTTGGGCGGATGGACACAGTTTAAAGAGGATACTTTAGTGTATACGCAATCCATGAGTGAGAATTATGTTTCGATGGATAATGTGATGACGACACATCAAATGAATGATATATTAAATTATTTGTATCAAAATAAGGAAAATTATAGTGATTTGATTGAGAATATGAAAAAGTCAAAAGTGAATGATTATTTGGATTCAGAAATTCAAGTGGGTATGCCACAAAAATATGGAGCATTAAATGCATATTGTAATGCAGCTGGATTTGTAGAAGCAACCTATCCATATACGATTGTTGTTTATACTAAGCTTGGTGATGATGGTGTGCGAATTATGGGACATATCAATCAGATTTGTTTTAAACATTTTAACGAACTGCAGTGATGCAGTTTTTTTAAAAGAAACGATGTAACCGCATACAATAAAAAGGAGTAAAAAAAGTTAAAAATTTTTTAAAAAAGTACTTGTCAAAGTAAAAGGTATTTGGTAATATAGATGAGCACG
>CAVBGZ010000071.1:0-13941 GCA_963595075.1 Waltera intestinalis | reverse complement strand
CATCATAATCCGCGTTTTCGGACAAGTCACCTTGTGCACGTGCTTCTTGTAATTCTTCAATTACTTCTTGACGTACTTTATGAATCAAATTTTCATGTTCATTTACTAATTCATTATACCCTTCTTGGGTTACATAAAATTTTTCATTTGCCATTGGTATACACTCCTTATTTAGCAACAAAAATTATAGCATATCCTTTAGATTAATCAAGATTTAGTCCAAGTTCTTCACAAATCGCTAAGTGCTCTTCATAAGTCTTGGAATAATAAACCCCGCCATCTTTCTTTTTATAAATATCTGCTGCAAAGTACAAATAATCATTTTTATCCGGATTTAATACCGCTTTTATTGCTTCTTCTCCAGGATTTAAAATAGGTCCAATTGGAATTCCTGTATGCAAATAAGTGTTATATGGTGAATCTACGGTTGAATTGGTTTCACAATCTTGTGGATCATTAAAATCATCATATAATGCATAACATACCGTAACACTTGACTGCAACATCATTCCTTGGTCTAAACGGTTTTGAAAAACACCGGCAATCGTTTTCATATCACTTGTTGAACTTGCTTCAAATTGAACAACAGAAGCTAATGAAACGATTTCATGAATACTGTAATTGCTCTTTTTGAATGCTTTTTTATTTTCGTCATACATCTGTTGGAAACGATCCAACATAATTCTTGTGATATCATCAATGGAACAATCTTTTTCTAGGTAATACGTATCCGGAAATAAATAGCCTTCTAATTTCACTTTATAATTTGAATTATTTAAATCAGATACATTTAAAAAGCTATAATCCGAAGCTAATTTTTTAATATAATCAATATCATTCCATTTTTTTAAGATTTCAGCCTTTGTGTATTTTCCGTCATATAGACTTGAAATACTTTCAGCGATTTCTTTGGCCCATTTTCCTTCAGGAACTGTTAAAGTTAAATAATTCTGTTTCACATTAGAAGCATTTGAGATGTAAGAAAGAACCTCACCAAGATTCATACCGTTGTTTAATTCAAACGTTCCTGCAACATAATTTGTTTCATGTTTAATTTTCGAATACATTTTAGCTACAGAACTCGAACGAATTAATCCTTTTTCTTGCATATCATCTAATAAATCACTAAATGATTCGCCCTCTTCTATTGTTAATACTATTTTTTTATCCCCATTACCTGTTGCTTTTAATCCATGTCTTATATAAAAAGCAGAAAATACGCCTCCTACAACTAAAACAATTAAAACAACCAATACAATCATTCGGACAGGATTGACTTTACGACGAGTTTGCCTAGTCGGCATTTTCTTCGTCCTCCACAAAAGTATTAATTACTTCCTCGACCATATCCCATTCTTCATCACTTTCAATTGGCAATAGTTGTCCTTTGTCATCATATCTAGAAGCATAGACTTCACCATCTTCACTTTCTGGATCTTGGAAAACAACATATTGACTTTTCGTATCTTCACTATCAAAAGTAAATAGAATCGTCATCTTTTTTTCATTTCCATTTTGATCTTTTACATATAAACTATTTGAATCTAACATAAAACCTAACCTTTCATAAAAAGAACGGGAGACAATTAAAATCCCCCGTTTTGTCTGTCCAAAAAACTTTGTAAAATTTGTACAGCCGCCATTTGATCAATTACTTTTTTTCGTTTCTTTCTAGAAACGTCCCCCTGAAGCAATATTCTCTCTGCTGCAACTGTTGTTAAACGTTCATCCCATAAATGAACTTTAATGCCATGAGATTCTAATTCCTTGGCAAAATCACAAGAAATCTCACCACGAATTCCAATATCTCCATTCATATGCTTTGGTAGTCCTAAAACAACTTCTTTTACTTTGTTTTCACTAAGAATCTTTAGGACTTCTTCTAAGCATGCATCATAATCATCGGATTCAAAACGAACCGTCGTTAAAGCACGACATGTAATGTGTAATGCATCACAAATTGAAACACCACACGTTTTTGAACCAAGATCTAATCCAATAATACGTTCCATTATTTATCTAAATAAGCACGTACTAGTTCTTCAATGATTTCATAACGTTCAATTTTTTGAATAAGATTACGAGCATTCTTGTGCGAAGAAATATACGCAGGATCATTACTAATCAAGTACCCAGCGATTTGATTTTCAGAGTTATATCCTCTTTCTTCCAAAGCATCACTAACTTCACGAAGAATCATCTTAATGTTTTCACGACGAATCTGTTCAGTAGTAAATGTCATTGTTTCGGTAATGTCTTTCATAATTTCACACTCCTTAACATATATTCATTATACAAAATAAACACTAAAAAGCAAATAAGAAAAAAAAGAGTGCGCTTACACTCTTTTCAAAATCTATATATAACTATTACCAATCTGTTGCAATATCAAACTTAGTACCACTGCCATCTGTAGTAAAACTACCTGTATCCACCACAATACCTTGCCCTAGACTTGTATCCACAATGTCCCCCTTAGAGTAGGTACTTAAATCGGCAGCTACCATCACATAATCACCTAACATTTTAGCGCCATCCTCACGAACCCAATATGTATCGTTATTTCCTTGTTCTCTCATATAAGAAACAACCGTTGACATATTTAAGTTATAGTAAGTTTCTTTACCACTTGGACCATAATAAACTCCATTAAAAGAATTTAATTTTCCATCGCTAGTCGCATAATATGTTTTTGTTGATGTGGCTTGATAGTTTGAAGAAACAGTTGTCGTCTGCATTTGTTGATTCGTTGAAGCAACACTTGATTGTGATTCTTCACTTTCAAACTTTGCCTCACTTGTTTTTTCTGTAGCTAAAGCCACTACAGATTTTACTTCGTCGCTAATATGCTTATTTACTTGTTTCTTCTTTTCGACTTTAACAGTACTAATTTCTTTTGCGTAATATGAATTTGTTTTTTCGTTAACCAATGATACCGTCTGGATTGAATAGGCTCCGCAAACAAAAACTAAACATCCAAACACTGCTTTTAAAATATATTTCCCTTTTTTATCCCCAAAATTCGATTCAAAAATTTGTTCTTCATTCAAAAAACTCTTCTTATCGATTCTCAAAATACACCTCCTACAAAGTCAAACGACATTGTTAATTTACAATAAAAAAAATAAATGTGCAAGACTTTTTGGGTGGTGTGCTCCCTTTACGCGGGTGTAAGCGCTTATAAAATGGGATGTGATTCACTATTTTTTAAGATTTAAATAAATCTGATTTTCATATTTTAAAATTCAATATTTCCGCATAAACAGTGACTTTTTCATTTCTGAACAATTTTCACATATTCATATATATCATAAAGTTAACTAAAATTAACCTAAAAAATGAAAAAAATTCAAATTTTTACTAAAAAAGATGATTCCAAACATTAAAGAATCACCTTTCAATACTATTATTGACTATAACGCAATCACATTTAATATGGCAGCTAATGCCCAAATACACGCTAGACCAAAATTTAATACCTTACCAAATTTCTTTTCTGACATATATCCAAGAACTAAGCTATACACACATAAAATTGCTTCAAGAATAATAACCACAAGAACCGCATTAACACTAGTAAACATAACCTTATCTCCTTTTTTATATAACTAATTATAACCAAAAATTAATAAATACTCAATAGATTTGATAATCTATCTCATTTTGAGCCATTGCCTTTGATTTTTGTTTAGACAAATATAAATCTAGCTTAGTCGAATCCAATAAAATTTTAACTAACTCCATATATTCATTGGATTCAAATAAGAATTCATTTAAAGTATAACGAACATTATGAGCCACTTCTTTAAACCCTAATATCAACATATTATGTAAGAAAGCCTCTTTAATGGCATCTACAATTTCTCCTTCATGATTAATATCCAAATAATAATCACAAGAATCAAACAATTGATCAATATCCTTTGTTTTACATGCAGGATATAATTTTACATTTGAAAAGCGATTAAAATCCATTAATTTACTCGACATTTCTGTTAAAGCACAAATATGATACTCCATATTTGGTGCCGCATAAATAATTTCTTGAAGTCTTTCAATATGATCGGAGTTTGTACAAATCAAAACACGATTTGAATGTTGGTTCTCTCTTTTAAAATCATACACATACCCAAGCGAGTGAACCATGTCTTTATTCACACCCAACTCAATCAGTTTTTCATAGCTTTCCTTCTTTTGAACAACAATTTCATTGGTACGTTTTGAATGTCCATCCAAAATAAACTGCATATTACCAGGAATATCTTCTCGATACCCTTCTTGCCAGAATAGAACATCTTGATTTCCATTATCTTCTAATGCTTCACTGACCATAAAAGGAATACCCAAAGAATTATAGTAAAGTCTTTTTGGTTTTATTCCTAAAACATCAAACACAAATAATATAAAACTGACTTTATCATGAAAATTAAATGTTTTATCCATATAATTCACTGTAATATCATGTGTCACATAATTTTCAACAATACTCTCATTTTCAAACACATCAAAATAAGTACGAGAAACCAATTGTGCCTTCTTATTAAAAATCGTACGCGCATATAAGTTTCCTTTATTATTATAATGTTCACTTAAACGACAAACATGATTTTCATCATACCAATCCACAACTTTAACTTGTCTTTTATTGGTTGGTTTTTGATAAAAAAGCTTTCCTCTTTCCTTATTTAAATCAAAAATTTGTCCACTGGTATTGGAACTTTTAATCTCCCAATAATCTGGAACTACAACTTCATCAAAATAACGAGGACGTCCACTTTCAACATGTCCTAAAAAACAAGTATAAATACTATACACATCTTCTGGTAAGTAGCCATCATCCGACAAAGTAAGAACATGTCCTTTAAAGCCTGATTTACGCATACTCTCATACAACATAAATGAATCTTCATTAAAGTTATCCAAAAGTAATACAGGCACTTCTACATAACGATTTTCTTCCATCTCTGTTGTACCTCCTTTGTCAAATATTTTTCAGCCACATCATAAGAAACACGATGACATGTATCCATATCTAATTCGAATAAATCAAGAATACCTTGATATAACGCATCCACTCTTTCCTTTTCATCCTTTGGTAAATCGATTAAAATTCCATTTTCCTTATGACGAATAAAGGTTGGATTTCCATAACGAACATCAAAACCAACAATCGGACATCCTGCTCCTACAGCTTCCATGAGTGTAAGACCAAAGCCTTCAGATGTACTACCTGAAATATAAGCTTCATAGTTTTGATACACTTCACTTAAATCTTGTTGACCCATCAAACGAATATAGCTATCCGCATGGTGTTCACTAATAATCTTTTTAATTTTATTTTCTTCAGAACCATATCCATAAATATCCAAATTTAGTTCTGGATATTTATCATGTGCACGAATCACGGCTTCACAAATCCAATCCACATGTTTTTCACTCGCCAATCGACTTGCGGTAATCAAAGAATACGGTTTACGAGTAGTTTCTGGATATTTCAACTGGGCAAGACTTCCTACAGGGATCGTATAAATATTTGGTTCAAGACCTTTATACTTTTTAAATTGTTCGAACATTAAATCTCTTTGAGCATCAGTTGCACATACATAAAAGTCAATATGTTTAGCCATATTAAAATCATACTCATAATAATTGTTCCATAGAATGGTTTCCTCATTTGTTTCATTTTCACTAAAATGATCCGCATGAACAATCACACCCACTTTGGCATCGTTACAATTCATCAATACCGCCTGACCAATATCGGTAGTACGATCTAAAATCACAACATCATCACTAGTTAAAGCCATCTTTTCAACCATGTAACCCACAAGTTGTTCTTTACAAGTTAAAACCTTGTCTTTAAATTTATACATTATACGATCATCATCAATAATCTCTTCATAGGCAACGCTACCATTCTCATTAAAGAATCGACGATTATACAAATGCGCCTTATTATCAAGGGGAGCATAATATTCACTATAAAGACGTCCATACGTAAAATAATCTTTACGATATAAACATCCATGACTAACCATCTCTACACGATGAACAAGATTACTATTTTCTTTGACTAAATACGCATTAAAGAAATTATTATTTCCTTCAAATATGTACTTACAAATTTTTCCTTTAATTTCTTTTTTATAATCCTTCAAAGAAAACGTTTTTTCTAATTCCTCTAAAGTATATGTGACAGGACTGATTTTAAAATCTGTAAAATATTGATAAAGCCAAATTACTTCTGAATCCAAAAAGCCAATATTTTTGGTCATATGTTCTATATTTTCTACTGGAAACATGTCACAAAACACAAACTTGGCATCAGCTTGAATATTTCGAAACATTTTTGCACGATACACTTGAGCATATTCAACCCCAGAACTAGCCCATCCAATACCTAAATTAAAATTATATATCATTAAAAAGCACCTCTTTCTTTAAGGATACAATACAATCATTTCTTTGTCTTCATTATAATTGACATCGGCCAATAAAATATTTCGTACCATCGCATTTTTAATAGCTTTTTCCATATCTGTAAAAGAAGAACGTGCTTCTCTTTGATATTCAAACAATATATTTCTTTGTGCACTTTGTCTTCCACTAATCGCACTTTGAAGTTGTTGAAGATAATCCACCTCTTCTACCCAACCTTCATCTAAGGCATGAAGTGTACACAATCGTACAAATTCATCAAACCGAGTACCAATTTTCTTTTTCTTTTCAGCATACGCAACTTTCGCAAACGCATTTAAATATTCAAGAGGCGAATCTTTTTCTATATCATAAATTTTATAAGACAAATGATCATAAATATAACGACGAATCTGATGTTCATCTATATTTTTGTTTTCAGATATAAACTGTCTTATATTTTCTTGAATCAAGTTTTGGATAAAACTTTCATCCATATTTTTTCCATCTAACAATTCATTACGAACATCATACATAATACCTCTTTGACGTTTCATACAAGAATCATAGTCCATCGCATTCTTTCGTTGCATAACAGCGGATTCTTCTTTAATCTGTTGTGACTTATTGATCATACGCTTGATCTTACGCATCGAAATCGGCTTATCTTCATCAACATATTTCTCAATGATTTTATCACCCATTACACTCGAAACGACATCATCCTCTAAAGACGTATAGAAAATAGATATACCCGGTTCTCCCTGTCTTCCAGCTCGACCTCTAGCTTGTCTTTCTGTACGAACATTTTCCATGCGGCCTACACCAATCACACATAAACCACCAAGTTCTTTTACGCCAGCACCCAAATGAATATCGGTACCACGACCTGCCATACTTGTCGCAACAGTAACTGTATTTTTTTGTCCTGCCTCTTTGACGATTTCAGCTTCCCAAAAGGCATTATTCGCATTTAAAACACTATGTTCAATTCCCTTTTGTACTAGAATTTTAGACAATAATTCTGTATCCGAAATTAAAGAGGCGATTAATAGAACAGGCTGTCCTGTCGCATGTCTTTTTAGCGTTTCTTCAATGACAGCTTCAAATTGTTCTTCACTCGTCTTAAAGTATTGATCTGGTAAATCCACTCTTTGAACTTTCTTTCGTGGTGGAATAATCACAACACGTTTTGAATATACTTTTAATAACTCTTCTTTTCCATCCGCAATCGTACCGGACATTCCACTCATTTTAGGAAAAAGATTAAATAAATTTTGGTAGGTAACACTTGCCATAGAACGTTGTTCTTGAGAAAGTTTTACATGTTCTTTTTGTTCAATAGCCTGATGAGAACCTCCTCTAAGCTTCATCCCTTCCATTTTACGACCGGTAGATTTATCCAATAATACAACTTCATTTTCATCTGTAACAACATAATCTGTATCTTTATCCATTAGAAAATGCGCACGCATGGATAAAACAATATGACGATAGATTTCAAAATTTTCTTTCGCATATAAATTCGAAATTCTAAAATAATGTTCAGCATATTTTGCCCCTTTTTCTGTAAGCCACACTTTTTCATCTTCCAATTCATAATGTTCATCTTCAATAAGTGTAGTCACAAAAAAATCAATCATCGCATAAAGATTGGATTGTACACGAGGATAACCAGAAATAACTAATGGCATGGATGCACTATCTAGTAAGACAGAATCGGCTTCATCAATAATGACATAATAAAAATCCCGCATAAAACGATCACTTGCACTATGTACAAGATTATTCATTAAATAGTCAAAACCTAAAATAGAATGGGTTGTATAGACGATATCCGCCTTATAAATCTCTTTCTTTTCTTGTTTTTTGATTTGTTGACTTTGATCTCTAGATGCACCTGCTTTACAGCTAAGCCCTAAAAACTCATAGACTTGTCCCATCTCTTGCGCATCACGTATAGCCAAATAGTCATTAGCTGTTACTAAAATCGTACTCTTGCCTGTTAGTGCGTTTAAATATAGAGGCATCGTTGCCGTTAAAGTTTTTCCTTCTCCTGTATTCATTTCTGCCAAATAACATAGATGTAAGGCAATACCACCTAATATTTGCACATCATAAGGCATCATACCAAGTACTCTATAATCCGCTAGAGCACAGACCGCAAAAGCTTCTGGTAATAAATCATCGGTTGTTTCACCTTGTTTAAGCCTTCTTTTAAATTCATCTGTCTTTTGTTGAAGTTCAAAATCAGAAAGAGATGACAATGTATCAATCTTGGCTTTCACTTGATTTAAAAGCGCATGTAATTTTTTATCGGTCTTATTCATGAGACCACCTTCTTTTCTGTAATTTCAAAAGAATGAAAATGAAGAGATGTACCACCGGCATTAATCAATTGAATGCGATAGCTATAAGTCTTTAATGGACATTTAAAATCTTCTTCTGGATGACGTACGATAAAAGTTCCCGCTTCATTGTCGTAGCGATCATAAAAGGC
Source organism: Waltera intestinalis (assembly GCA_963595075.1). Taxonomy (GTDB): domain Bacteria; phylum Bacillota_I; class Bacilli_A; order Erysipelotrichales; family Erysipelotrichaceae; genus Holdemanella. The sequence goes on along the minus strand of CAVBGZ010000071.1, from coordinate 5,024 downwards.
CATTTGTACAATAAAAGAATCAAAAGGTTCCATATTCACTTTGATATGATAGTTACTTTCACCATCAATCATCGGAAGTGTAGGTTCAGTTCGCATTAGCTGAAAATTCACTTTAGAATACCATTCTTTAATAATGGCACCACTAGGCATCAATGAATTTTCAAATTCAACATGATCACGAGAATGAAAATGTAATTTAGAGCCATACAAATAGGTTCCTGAAGTATATTCATCCCAATAGACTTTCCATATCTTACTCATCTTCATCCTCCTTTCGATCAAAATCTATACTCATAATTTGTTTATATTGATGCACAAACCAAGAAACAATTCCGCTTGTGTCATCATTATGTCTTCCATGTAAACCTTTACCATAGATTTCAACATTTTTATCTTTGACATGTTCAATCAATGTTTGATAAGCCGTTGAATCATAATCATCTTCATACATGTATGAAATGATAAATTTTGTATCTGTATAATCACTTTGATCAAAGAGATTCCAGAATCTTGCGTTCAATTTTACTACACTACCATCTGACATATCGCCATAGTTTTTTGTCAAGACATCAAGGGATGTTGGAAAAGTTTGTGGACGATCTAAACGTTCATGTTTTGCCATATCGCCTAGACTAGCTAAAGGCTTACCTAAAATTAGAGCGTGCGGTTGTAGTTTACATCCATAATATAGAGCTCCAAACGTTCCCATAGATAGTCCTGATAAGATGAGTTGTTTGGAATTCATATGTAAATAATCTAGACATTGATTTATATAATCAACAATAAGATTTTCAAATTCTTCATCCCCTAAATAGAAGGCACCACCTTCTAAACGGTTATCAGTTATTAAGATAAATGGAGATCCAAATCGTCTCATCATGTAGTAGCCTTCAAAGGATTCCATTGTTTTATATCCACTAAAATATACATTTAAAGGTGGTTTTAAATCACCTGGATCAAAATAGACAAATACTTCTTCTCTTTTACTTGATACTAGACGTTTTCCTCCAGGTAAAAAGGCACCATATTGTTTACGACTATAACGATCATGAAGATTATGTATGATAAGCTTTCCTTTTCCCTTCGCAAGTAAACTTAAGAATATGGATCCATCCCATTGATGATTTTCAATAACACTACTTTCTTTCATATCTTCTTCATTAAAGATCCATCGATTTTGTAAAGTAGAAATAGAGCCAGATTGAAATTGTTCTATTTTCATCTGAATTTGAACATCTCCCTCTTTTTCATATTCCAACCAAAATTCTAATACTTGATCTTTAAAGAGAGGAATCGTATTTTTCCAATAGGCAATTTGATAAAAATCATCTCCATATTCCCCATCTAATTCAAGGGCTGTATATCCATTCCAGTAAATATTTCCTTTAAAGCTTGGGGAAATAGATAAAGCTTGTGGTCGAAACTTTTCTCCATAGCCTCGATCAAAGAATAAATGACTTGATGAATTTAAAAAGATTTGAAAATCAGATAGGCTAACGACTTTACCAACTCTAGACTGAATCAGTTGTTCTACATAAATATTTCTATTCACATCCTCTAATACAAAAAGTGTATAAGCACGTATTTTTTGTACGATTGGCTTGATTTCTTCTTGTGTAATTTCTTTGGTTAAAAAACAAATGTCATAACTTCTTTTTTTTGTTTCTTGTATATCTTGCGTAAAGGTCCATTCAATGTGGTCTGGAAGTTGAAGTTGATGCGAAAGATCTTCCATACCTACTTGGACAATATTAATCGTGTTCAACTTTCTTCATAACTCCCTTCCATTTTTGAATCAATCGTTTGGTATTATAATCCTTACCAATTTCATAACAGGCAACCATAGCCTTATTCCAGTTGGTTAAACTATCCAAATAATAAGATAGGTACATAGGAATTTCACCAAGTTCATCAAAGATAAATCCATTTTGTCCATGATGTACATATTGACTTTCCCTCATAACAAGCATAGGAATTCCACTACTAATACTTGAAATTTGTAGATATAAATCTGGATGTTTTGTGGCATCCACCATAATTCTTTGTAGTCTTATACATTTTGAAATACTTAATTCATCTACACATTGGTCAATATAGAAACGAATCGGTATTTCATTTTCTCCTTCTAAATCAAATTCAGCTTTATTTCCATCTTCTTTTCTTGCGATTCGTGGATCAAAATCATTTTCTTCTAACACTTTTTGAATATGATTTAACAATTGATCTACCCGATTATACATGGCATTTCTTGTAAAGAAGTGAATGCGTGCATATTCATTTTGTTTGAAATATTGTGCAAACAATAGAATTAAAGTAGTAAAACTTGCTTCATCCAATCCATCAACAGGTACTAAAATGTTTTGTACGCTTAATTGTTGGCTAATGCCAAAGTCTACACGTGTATCAAAGGGTGTAATATCGACTACAGATAAATCCGTATTAAAAGTATTTTTAATTTCAAATATTTTATCGGCGGTATCTGTCACAACATAGTTCGATGATAAAACTAAGTTAGAATTTGTTTTATAATCTAGACAACGATTTTTATAAAAAGATAGAATCGTTTTCTTATCTTTTAAAGCTTCTTCAAGTATCGCATTATGCAAAGGATGCATAGCCATACAGAAAATATCATCCGATTTTGTTGTTCGAACAAATGTATTTAGTACTTCAAGTAAGAAGGATGACATATTTTCATATTTATTTTTTCTAAAAATATAGACTTGTCCATCGACTTGATAAGTATTGTTTTTAGGGTTCACTTCAATATGATCATCTGTAAAGAAGTGAATGAATTTCCATTTTCCATCTTCTTGTAGAAATTGTTCATATACACGTTTATTGTTTTGATAGATTTGTGTACAAGATAAAAAGCCACGATCATCATAGATATTTTTTCTGACCAATACTTCATTTTGAAAAAGGTCCACTTGTATCATATTTCCATCTTCACCAAAGAAGATTTCAGCATATTTTTTATTGTCGACATAGGCAATGACGCAGAAATTGGTATAGACAAATTCTGTATATTTAGGCCATGCGAGTGAATGAAAAGACAATGTATCTACGGCTTTTGTTTGTATTTCTTGTATCGCATCAAAGATAGAAAAATAAGGTGCATGAAAGACGGATTGTCGATGTAAGAAATGACGAAAGTTTGGACAATAGCTAAGATTAAGTATTGTATAGTCCATAATATTGTTTCGGTTAAAAAGTTGGACTTGTTTTACACTATCGTCAAATTCCGTGACCATACGTCTTGAGTAAAAGGATTGTTCGTTTTCATGAAATTCATTTCCGTGATACCAGCTTGGTATAAAATACAACATACAAATCCCCTTTCTAAATAAATCGTTTGTAAGAATCAAAGCTTCGGTAGGCTTTAATTTCTAGATATAGGCTGCATACAAGTCCCGAAAGCATCATAAATGTACTTGGAAGCATGGCATATTGAGATGCGACAACGCCTGTTACTTGTAGATAAAAGGATAGGCTTAGACAAGCACACATAATAAGTCCGCTAATCGTACTTAAGATTAATACCCATTTTAAAATGTAGTTTCGGGTTGGTTTTCCGGCTCGAATATTAACAATCACATCGCCTCCATAGAGTAGATTTTCACTTAGATCCCATGGATTGACAAATAAGAGCGCAAATAAAATATTAAGAATGAATAAGAGTACAATGTAAAACTCCATCCCAAATGTCGTATTCAAATTTAGGTTTTCAGACCACCATGTTAATGTATCATTTGTAAAGAATGTGTTTAAGATTGCGATTAAAATTTGTGGAAGTGTAAAGAAGGCACTACCAAACATAATGGCCATAAATCCTACTGGATTGTATTTAATGGCTAAATAGTTTTTATCGGCATGAATATTGTGTACCGATACTCTTTGGAGTGGAATTCTTTTTTCATGTAATTCCATAAAGATCATAATAAGTATCATAACTAAAGATATGATCATTGGTATCTTTATTTCATCAAATGTTGCTTGAAATAAAGTAGCTACTAATCCTTCACACATATTAACGCAGATAATGGGGGCAAAGCCTCCTACTCCATATTTCTGATTCCATAATAATAGATTTTGTGCAATACAGGCTCCTGTGACAAGTTCAAATACAACAACGAGTCGTGTAATTATTCTTGTATCTACATAAACGATATCTCGTGCATAGAGTATGGATTGGATAATTGTAATGATAAAGGTCATTGCCGTCATCCAATATTGAATATTTTTTGGTGAAGTTCTTGCCTTTGCTTCTTTAGAGCGTAATGCTTGTACAATCATGACGATTAATGAGCTTGTAATGTAGGGTGTAATACCTAGTGTCATGACGTAGCATTTTTGACTGGATCCACTAACAGCTAATGTCAACATAGATCCTAAATCCAATCCAACGTTTGAATATGCATTGAAATCAATTCCGTTTAAAGGAATTCTATGGCATACATAATAAACGAGGACAATAACAATCGAAAACAGTATTCGATTTCTAACCAAATGTGTCTTTTGTCCCATAAAAATAACTCCTAAATAAAAAAATAACAGTAACTAATTCTAGCTACTGTTATTTTATCACTATTTAGAAAGAATTACTTATCTTCTTCCTTTTTTTCTTCTTTTTCTTTTTTACGTTTATCACGTGTTTCTTTCATCGAAACTAAAGTACCAACAATTGGAATCCATGACCAGAATACTTTTGATGTTAATTCTGATTTTGGTGTTTCATTTTCTGTCACTGTTTCTTCTTGTTGTGCCTTTGGAGTTTCAGCTTCTTCTACAGTTTCAATCTCTACAGCTTGACTATCATCTGTACGAACAACTGGTAATGGTGCTGGTGTAGTATCGACTACGATATTTTGTACAACAGCTCCTCCACCTGCATTATCAGCTACTACACTTGTTGTATAGCTTGCACTATTAGACAAGGATGCAGATTCACTTGATGAGATACTGTTAGATAATGAAGCACTAATAGATTCAGATTCAGAAATACTTGTGGAAATTGATTCAGA
>CAVBGZ010000070.1:0-13996 GCA_963595075.1 Waltera intestinalis | reverse complement strand
TCTACGATCTTTTTTAGTAACTCATCCTCTTTTGTGACATTTTTTAAAAAATACATATACCTTTCTTTTGCGTTCATTTCTTCAAAAGGCAATTCTTTTAATTTCTCAGGTTCAACAGTAACCGTATATAAAGAAGCAAGCCAACATAAAAGCTCTCCATTTTGATTTCTCCATCTGAATACATTTATCATATCGTCATTATCATATCTATTGTCCTCAAGAAATATCAATTTCCAAGCTCTGTTTTTATGTTCAGCCCTAAATAAAGCACACCAATAATCAACATCGAAACCTTCTTCATACTCTCTATCATTTTCCACATCAATTTTTATTATATCTTTTATACCATCTTCTAAAGTTACAATCACAACCAAAGGTACATCCTTTTCTTTTAACTTTTCCATTGAAACATTTGGATTATCTACTTTTATCCTTTCTATCTTCAAATCCAAAAATGTTTCAAGTAATCCAATTAATGCTTCATTACTGCTTTTTGTGTCCTGCCCATATATTTGATGTAACGCAAGACTGTTGTCATAATTTTTTCTGCTCATTTTAAGCACCTCCATTCTCTTATACGAAATTTTTGGAGATTTTAGACAAAAATCGCAAAAAAAAAGCTCAAATTTGAGCTTTAGAAGAAAATTTCACAATCATCTTCAACTTTTTTACAATTTTCTAAGACACGAGGCATAACTTCTTTTGGATCTGCACCATCTTCAAATTCGACATTCATCTTTAACATCATGAAATTCACAACAGCACTCTTTACTCCATCTGTACCATTGGCAGCTACTTCCATCTTATTTGCACAATTGGCACAATCCACATCGATCTTATAACTCTTTTTCATTTTAGTATCCTCCACATATGAATAATTGAACAAATGTTCAACTTATACATTCATTATAATGCAGGCCCAATAATTGTCAACAACAACCTATTTTTTCTTCACCAATCGATGATCTTCTATCTCGTAAATCGCACTTGAAATTGGATCTAGCTCTTTTGAATGACACACAATAATAAAGGCTTTTTCTGATTTATGCTTATCAATATAATTCACTAAATTACGAATCGTTTCCTTATCCAAATTTGTGAATGGCTCATCTAAAATCACAACTTTACTATCTGCCGACAACACTCTTAATAAGTTTACTTTTTGTTGCTCACCAAAACTCAAATTTCGAACATTCTCATTAATCTCTTTATTCTCAAAAGAAATATTCAACATTTTAAATACTTCTTGATTCATCTCTTTTCCAAGCATATTTTCTTGAAGATTTCCGTTTACTAACAATGTTGGATATGTCAAATATGAAGCCGATTGTAACGAAGTATCCATTTGTAAATCCCCTTCAAAACAATTCACATCAAAATACCCTGTTAAATAATTTAATAATACCGATTTTCCTGTACCATTCTGACCTTTTATTAAGAACACACCCGTTTTATCAAGTACAAAATCATTCACTTCAAACAATAATTTCTCTTTCTTTGAAGTCGCATAAAATTGACCATGATGAATTGTCGTTAAAGTCTCATTATTATTATACTTTTCTTCAAAACCACTCGGACTATTTGAATTTCTTTCAAATTCACGCAATCGATCCACATGACTCGTATTTACTTGATAATGGATCCAAATCTCAAAACACTTATTTAATGGTGTTTGGTAAAGACTTGTCATCTGGTACATAAACAAAACATTTCCTACTGTCAATTTCCCGTCATAACATAAATAAGCTGAGATAATAAGAATCAAAATCTGAGAAACATTTGACATCACACTTGGAAGATTATTAGTTAAAGTTTCAAAAAATTTATATTTACTAATAAAATTCAAATAATTCTCTGAAATATTATGATAACGATCTAAGAAATATGATTCTCCATAATTCACATTAATAGCCCTTTTATCCTCAACAATTTTCTTTATTTCACCCAAGAAAACATCTTGTTTATAGAGCCCATCCTTTTGGATTTCTGAAATCGTCTTACTTGGAAATCTGACAATCAAATAATAAACCGGAATATATAAAACAAAAATCAACCCAAAAACAGGATTCACTAAACTAACCCCAACAATAATAATGAGTGCACTTAGTATGTATCCAATAAACTCAATACTAAATTGCGAATAAATATCCGCAAACACAAATCCACTCGAAGTATTTAAGTTAATAAAATATCCCTTTTCCTGCTTATCATATTCACGCTGACTTGATTTTAACAACAAAGACAATAATTTACGTGAATTTCCAATCGATTCTTCTAAATCCACTTCTAGAGGTTTATAGTTTGTAAAATACACATTCAAAAAACTATTTAGTAACACCAATACAAATAAATATATTAATAAGTGAAGTATTTCTGAAAACAAATCCTTTCCCGAAATCATTTCAATCACATCACTAAAAATATAACTAACCAACATCGATAATAAAACATTCAACAAAATAAAAAAGATGTATAAAACATGTCTTGGAGTAATTTCAAATAATTTGAATTGTGTATTCCTATCTCTCTTCATAATAACCCTCCTTTGTATATTTCATTATCAATCAAATGAAATTAAATGTAAACGCCACGCCGTTTACTAACCATTCTATCTTTTTGTCAATTAAATCGGTAATTCAAGACTGTTTTCGTACGATTTAATAAATTTTTACACAAATAAAGCATTCATGTTTACTAACCCCCTATTATCCTTGATAATTTGTTAATTATAAGAGATAATTTTAATACATTAAAGGAGTTTTATGAAAACACTAAACAATAATGTTAATTATGAAAAATTGGTTGGTGCTTATTTTCGCTATCAAAGGAAAAAACAAAATATTTCCCTTGTTTCATTTTCAAAAATCATGAACATCAACAAAGGATTTTTAAGTGATTTAGAAAATGGAAAGAGACATTTCCCTGAAGGAATCATCCAGCAATTTTCAAGTTATTTTAATATAAACTTTGATGATAGCTTAACTTCATATTTTGAATCCAAGCAATACCTTCATAAAGTCTATAACGACTTATTTTTCCAAGTAAAAATTGACGATACTATTATTCAAGACTTAAATTCAAAATGCGAAAAATATTTTAATTCTCTTGGATTTTTTAACATTCTTATCCTTCAATTTTATGAATCCTTTCAAATTCAAAATGATCATAAAAAAGCTCAAGAAATAAGTAATTTAATTGAGTCTAATATTTCATGTTTAGAAAATGATGAACTTAGCATCTACTATTCTCTTGTAGGTATATATTATTTCAAACAAAACAACATGATTTTAGCTAAAGAAGCTTTTGAAAAATCATATACACTATGTATAGAATCCTCTTACACAAATGCTTTAAATATGTTTTTTATGATTATGGTAAGTATCCGAACAAATGATCCATTAAAAGCTTATGTTTTCTATACGCACGCCAAATATTTATTAGAAAAACACCATAATTTTATTCGTTTATTTGAATGTGATATTTTAAAATGCTGTATTCTTACTCACATGAATTTATATGAAGAAGCAAAATCAAATCTTCTACAAATTTTAAACTATTCAAATACAAACTTTAAAAATAATGAAGAATATTTAATCTACCATCACTTAGCCTACAACGCTCTTTTCGCAAAAAACTATGATGACTGTATCAAATATACTCAACTAGCTAGAAAGCAAAATAACACGTACGACTATCTTTGTACTTTTATTCCTTATTCCTACTATAAAAAAGGAGAACAAAAAAAAGCCCTTCTAACACTAAATAATGAATACATAAACGCAAAATCTGAATTTAGGCCATTTCTATATGCCATTCGAGCACGCATACAACATAAAGATACGATGTTTGAAAAACACATATTAAAATGTTACAAAAATATATTATCAATCCAAGAATTTGATGGAATAAAATTTGTGTTAGATATCCTAATCGAATATTACGACGAAAAAAATAATGAAAAAATGCTTCTATATTCCTTTAAAGACATGAAGCAATTCCAAGAAAATCAACTCACAGTTAAAAACTCTTTTGTTTTAAAATATAAAGCTAACAAGTCTGCACATCCACAATCCTAATCCAATGTTTCAATACCGCATACCATAATTTAGACCCATCATTCTCCTCATCATCCTCTAAGCGAACCGATACATATCCTCTTTTTTCTAGAATCTCTTTATTCAATAACCTTGTAGGCTCATCCTTCATCGAATAAAAATATGGCTCTTCACTCGTATCCGCCCCATAACAAGGAATATCTGGATCCAAAGAAACAATAGAATACAATATCGTGTTCTTTTCACACATCCTTAATCCTACTTCCCTTGATAAATCCATCATATGAAAAAATATACCCCTTCTACGATACACTTTTGTCACATAACAATTCGTAAAAAATAAAGCCTCACCAATAAAAGAATCATTTCCACAATACGGATATTCATACCCATCAAACATATAATTACATAAAGTAAAATGTTCTAAATTCGACCAATCCGACTCCAAAGTAATACAATCATACACACCCTTATCCTTCATCACATCATCCATACTCGCATGCATAAAAGATAAATCCGCAATCACCTGTTCATGATCATATACAAGCACAATCACTCTTTCCAAGCCAGAAACAAGAGGATACCAAAAAGCCAAATAAAACAAGCCATCCTCTTCTTCCAATACAAATTCAGATAAATGACAAGCCACTATATCGTAATCAAGACCAATATATTCCTTTAAAAATTTCCAAGACAAATCAAAATATTTCTTTTTCATACACAAATCATAACACACAATACGAAAAAGATTATTTTTTACTGCAACATGACCCCTAGTTCTAGTGATCTTAAAAAAGAAATTGAAAAAAGCCATTCAACCACACTTTGTTCCAAATCTAATCAAGGTCAACCATTGTATTGGCTACGTCGCAAATCAAAACAGAACTTTTGACAACGAAAGAAGAACTCCACTATAATAAGTAAAAAAAGGAGAAATCTATGATCGGAACTCATTGCGACTGCAAACCTAAAAATACAGAACTAGTAAAAGAAGTAAAAGAAAAACTTCCTGCCTTTGATGAAATCATGAACCTATCTGACTTCTTTAAAGTTATGGGAGATAGCACTAGACTTCAACTTTTAATGTCCCTTCAACAAAGTGAAATGTGTGTATCCGATCTAGCCAATGTGCTCGACATGACAAAATCAGCCGTTTCTCACCAATTAAAAGCATTAAGACTATCCAAACTCATAAAATCAAGAAAAGAAGGAAAAACCGTCTACTATTCATTAGACGATGAACACATTCAAACGATATTAGGCATGGCCCTAGACCATATCAATGAACATTAACACAAAAACACCCATACAATGTATGGGTGAAATTTTTTATTTCGTTAATTTCCACGGACAATTTAATCCATTTAAGAAATCATACAATCCCTCAAACGAACAATGAACCATATCATAAGAGACTTGATCGGTAAAAAAAGCAGCATGAGGAGTAACTACAACATTAGGATAGGCCTTTAACGTCAATAAATCCCGATTCTTAATGACCTGATAATTATGATCGATATGAATGATATTCTCTTCACCCTCAATCGAATCAATACCAGCACCACCAACAACACCACTCTCAATCGCATCAATCAAAGCATTCGTATCCACTAGTTCTCCACGTGATGTATTAATCAAAATAACACCACGCTTCATCTTTTGAATAGTCTTCTCATTAATCATATACCTTGTTTGATCCGTTAAAGGAAGGTGTAAAGAAATAATATCGCTCTTTTCAATCAAAGTATCAAAATCCACAAACTCAACAAGCTTCTTTTGATCCTCTTTAGGATGCCTTGCGTACGCCAAAACTTTACATCCAAAACCCTGTAAATTCTTGGCAACACATGAACCAATACGACCCATGCCAATGATTCCAACCGTCATATTATGCATTTCTCTACCTTGAATTCCTTCCAAAGAATAATCCATGCATCGACTTCGCTCCAACATATGCGCAAAACGACGAACCAAAACCAACATCAACATGACCGTAAAATCCGCAACCGAATTTGGCGAATACGCCACATTACTGACATCAATTCCAAACTCTTTAGCCGCATCTAAATCAATATGATTATACCCAATCGTACGCGTAGACAAAGCATGAATACCATACTTTGATAAGCATTCCAAAATATCCCGATTCGCCTTATCTACCCCCACAATTGAAACGGCATCAAAACCTTTCGCAAGAGTCACCGTATTTAAATTCAAATGTTCATGACAAATCTTGATCTCAAAGCCAAATTTTTTCGCAATCGGCTCCATATAAGCTTCTTCATCTTCACGAACACCAAACGCTATTAGTTTCATTAGAAATCAAATTCCTCATTCAAGAAGGCTTTCATCAAATCAATAGAAGCACGAATATCACTTTTACAAACAATTGCATTTGGGCCATGCGTATAACGCGTTACTACACTGATTGCACAAGCCTTTACACCATCGTTTGATAAATTCATTGAACTCGCATCCGTTCCACCAACATAAATAACATCCTTCTGAAATTTAATTCCATCTCTTTTTGCGCAACCAATCATCTTTTCAACAAGATACTCATCACAAATAACGGAAGTATCACTAATCTTGATGGCTGTACCATTTCCAGGCGTATTGTTTCCTTCTAAATCACCCGGATGATCCATTCCTGGTGTAACATCTACCGCAACACCAATATCCGGTTTAATACGATTGGCCGTTACCTTTGAACCACGACATCCAACTTCCTCTTGAACCGTGAACACAAAATACGCATCATTATAGAATTCTTTACCTTCCATCAATGCACTCATCTGCATGTAACATCCAACACGATCATCAATCGCCTTAGCCGTTACATAATCACCAGCCAATTCTTCATATGGACCTTCATAAATCGCAACATCACCAACATCAACATATTTCAAAACTTCTTCCTTACTTGAAACACCGATATCTACATATAAATTTGTGAATTGACCATTCAAATCTTCTGGACGAACACGACTTGCGACAATACCAATCGTACCATTTCTAAAACGGACACGAGACTGATACGTTGTATAAATCCATGAACAACCCATAGATTTGACCATGATACGACCGTCTTGCTCAATCTTAATGACCTGTAAACCAATCTCATCCATATGAGCACAGAGCATCACTTTTTTCTTGTGTGCTCCTGTACCCTTTTTAAATACGATTAAATCTCCAATCGCATCTTCAATCATTTCATCCGCATAAGGCGCCATCTTTTCTTTAATAAAAGCACGCACCTCTCTTTCATATCCACTCACACCATGTAGTTGTGTTAGCTCCTTAAAAAGTTCCATAGAAAACTCCTCCTCAATTTATTAATCTTTAATTTTTACATCCTTCATAGCCTGTGACCAAATACAAACAGGACCTGTCGTTAAGCCTTTTACCTTCTTATTATAAAGATTGAAAGCCTTTGTACCATACAATGGGAAATAAGGTACCAATTCATTTTCACGAATCATCGCTTTAGAATACCATTCCTTAGACTCTTCTTCATTTGAAGTATTTAAACCATTCTTCAAATCTGTATCCAATTCTTCATCTTGAATACGTGTAAAGTTATATGGATTACCTGTAGCCAAAGTTGTATTTGAATCGGTATCAATAACACCACTATAAGAAGAAGAAACAAAGTAAATATTCCAATCATCTACTTGTTCATCATCAATAATTGTAGAAATAACTGTGTTATAATCAACACTCGTCTGTTTCAATTCAGCACCGATTTCAGCCCAAGAACTCTTAAACATAGGAATTAACGTCTCAAGAGCAGGTACATCCACACTGACTAAGAATTTAACCTCTAAACGTTGACCATCCTTTACACGAATACCATCATCGCCTCTTACCCAGCCAGCATCATCTAAGATTTGATTTGCCTTATCTAAATCATAATCATAAATACGCAAACCATCTAATGTTTCTTCACCAGTCACATAGCTTCCAACCAAATTACTTACTGGGTTCCAATACACTTGAGGAACGTAACCAATCAAATCATTCTTCACTTCATCACTTGCTTTATCATATTTAAAGAAGTTATCCACAAAACTTTGACGATCAATCGCATACGATAAAGCCTGTCTTACAGCTACATCACTCGTTGAACCACTCGCACAATTGTAACCAATAAAACCTTCACCAGCCGTTTTATAGCTAGATACCTTCAAATTCTTATCTAAACTTGCCTGACCAATCTTTGTCTGTTCAATATTGGCAGGAAGTAAATCTAAATCACCCTTCTTCAATTCAGAAAGTTCTGTAGAAGTATCTGTCTTCTTAATGATGATTTGATCAACATCATATTCACCTTTTTTGAAGTCATACTCTTCATTCTTCACAAAAGTAGCACCTGTTGACTTATTAAAATCTTTTAAAACATAAGCACCTGTACCAATTGGTTCTCCCGATTTCTTTTCAATCTTTTTCGTATGTCCCTTTTCATAATTAAATTGCTCATCTGAACAAATTGGTTGTGTACCCAAAGTACTTACCGCATCAATCATAGGACTTGTTAGATGGAAAATAACTGTATAATCATCTGGTGTTTCAATTCCAGAAAGTTCTTTGGCATCGCCTTCATAATAGTCTTCATACCCTTCAATATTACTTGGTACAGTTGATAAATATCCTGTATAACTTGGATCACTCAATACTGTAAACGTATATTTGACATCGCTTGAAGTAAATTTTGTTCCATCACTAAACTTGATTCCTTTTTTCAATTTAAAAGTAACCGTTAAACCATCATCACTTACAGTAGGCATTTCTTTTGCCAATTCTGGCTGTAATTCTGAATTCGCATCATACTTCAACATACCCTGATAGATTAAATTGATGACATCTCCATCAAATCCAGTAATGTAATACAATGGTGAGAATACACCACTCATTTCTTGACTCGTTCCTACTGTCAATGTTTTTTCATTTGAATCCGCACTACTACTTGTAGCACACCCGCTAAGTCCTAAAAGTAAACTTAAGGACAAAGCCCCAACCTTTTTTGCGTTCATACTCTTATTCTCCTTTTTTTACTGGTACAAATTTTGCTCTATTCATCAAAGGATGTTCTAAATGAATCGCATCCTTTGGACAAACCATTACACAACTTCCACAATAGTAACATTCTCCAGGATAGGCAACGACTGGTGGTTTTCCTGGCATTAAAATGTCACATTGACAAATATTTACACATCGGTTACACCCAATACATTTTGTGGCATCAAAAGTAATGGGCTTTACACTACACGTTTGTTTCTGATATTTAAACTCCATGTGCCTCACCCCTTATATACTCTTGATTTCGCTTTTCATATTCCGTTTGAATATCTCCATAATAATCAAGTGGAATCTCTCCACGTACGGCCTTACCATCTTCTTGACGAATCGTAATAAAGACACGATCTTGTTCAGGATCCTTTTCAGGATAATCACTACGATAAAAATGAAGTTCGTCACTACTTGATTTTCTAAATAGACAAGCCTGAATAATCATTTGTGCAACCTGTAAAATATCTAACACTTCATGTGTACGCATTAAATCATGTGGATTTGAACAAGATAATTGAGGAACCATTTCTTTTTCATATGTATTCAATAAAGAAAGTCCTTCTTGTAGTAAATCTTCACATTTTACACCACCACAATAATTCTGCATGCACTTGGCAATAGCGGCATTTAATTCTTTCCAAGTCATTCCATCTTCTACATATAAAGGGGCATACAATCGTTTCTTTTCTGCATCCACATCTTCATATGCATAATCTACAAGTTCTTTTGTATCACACGCATCGGCTGCTTTTCGACCCGCATAATATCCTGTTGCACATGCATATCCGCAACAATCTGAAGCATACAATTGATCTCCAGCCGCATAGATACCATCTACATTGGTCATTAAATCCCAATCAGTAATAATTCCTCCTGGAGCGCCAAATAATTGTCTTTCTTGTTCCAAGAAATTAGCCGATTGCCATCCTGTTCCATAGCTTTGTAGGATGTGTTTTGTTGGATCAAAACCTTTTTCTGTGTAATATTTCAAAATTGGAATCTTTGTTTTTCCTTCTTCACCAACCATCATGCCCCATATTACACGTCTTTCATAATCTGGCATTTTAGAAAGATCGGCATAGAAAGGAAGCTTATAGCCTCGTTTCATCAGTTCTTCAAAATCTAATGTTTCAGGTCCTCTATATTCATATTTCGCCTCATCAATAACGCCACCTTTTAAGAAGAACTTCTGTCCTGGTGCAGGCATATATCGATCCAATACGGTTTTTAATTCATTTCCATCACGGTCTACATATGGAATTTCCACACCACGAGCATCTACCATCGTTGCGGCATACCACGTATTATGGTTATTTCCTGTTCCATAAGGTGGGAAACTTCTTCCTGAAGCACTAAATTCTGCTTTTACACTTTTTTCCATCAAAGTAAATTCAACACCAGCACGATATCCCATCGCATGGCCTGAACCAATACTTTGAAAAGGTCTAAATTCACATAATCCAGTTAAATCCGAATCAAATAGCCAAACTCGAGCTGGGCGTGACATCGTTAATATGGTTGTCTTAGATTTAAAGATATGAAATTTTCCTGTACGAACATTCATTCCCATGGCACCAATGCCACGTTTCTTTCCATCGACAACCGCAGTTAATAAACCTGTAGCTTCGACACGATCATATACTTTTACACCTAATTTTTTTAATTCCTTAAACAAAGAAGGTTTAAATGTACTTCCCCATACTCTTAGCGTAAATTTATTTTTATAATCATACGCAAACATGAGTTTGGTTTTTTCATCTCGAAATGGAGCTCCTTCAAACTCATCTTCAGTATCACGAACTTTTCCTCCGAAGGATTCCATATCTAAAAGTCTGTCATATCCTTCACGACATTCAATATAGTGTCCAATTCCATTACTATATTGTGATTGTTCATCAATATAGGCATGCGCAATTTCTTCCGGAGTTACACCTGAGCATGGATTGGTACAAGCAGATTCCCAATGATCAAATCCAGATCCTGCAGAACCACTTCTTTCTGTCGATCCTTTTTCTACTAAAATAACATTTTTTCCTTTTCTTGCCGCTGCGATAGCTGCATAACATCCTGCAAGACCACCACCAAGAACTAGGACGTCACAAGAAGCTACTTCTTCTTGTCCTATCTCATTTTTATATGGCCATTCTTCCATATAATCCCTTCTTTCCAAACTTAAACATACTGAAATTATATCACCAATATTATTATTTTCACTCTTTTTCTGTAAGTTTTTTCAACAAATGAAAACATTCTCAAAACAAAAAGTCGAAGATATATTGCTTATCTTCGACTCATTTTTTACAAATAATGTTCAATAAAATAGGAAACTCCATCTTCATCATTTGATTTTGTTGTATATTTTGAAACTTTCTTTAAACCTTCTTGCGCATTTTCTACAGCTACGCCATCCACAACTTCAAACATAGATATATCATTATAATTATCTCCAAAAGCTAAAACTTCTTCTGGTTTTAATTTTAAATAATTCAACAACTTCACTAATGTTTTTCCTTTTGTAGCATCTTTGTTGGTTAGCGTATATATGTTCCCTTCCGATTGCATGCATACTGTTTTCTCACAACTATCATTTATTTTATTTTTAATCTCTTCCATTTTTGGATGAATCATTACAACTTTAAATATCGACTCATTTTTCATTCCATCAAAATCTACATTATATACGATTTCACATTTCCCAATTAAACGATTGATAAAAGCTGTAAGGCCTGGCTGACTTCCAAACGAAAATATCTTTGTGTTTGTGTACGCTAAAAACGCCACTTCATTTTGTTGAAGTATTTCTATGCATCGTTTTAATTCAAGTGATTCAATGGCACACTCATAAATACATTCTTTTCCAATAAATATATTTGCTCCATTATTCGTAATATACGGATATTTTATATCCAATTCATTTAGATAATCTTGAATAATATGTACATTACGACCAGATATAAAAGTAAGTGGTATCTTTTTCAAACAAAGGATTTCTTTAATATGATTGTCTAAAGTCTTATCTTCATGAAGGAGTGTACCATCCAAATCTGCAACAATCAATTTTACTTTACACATTCAGCTACTTTTTTCGCAATAGAACTTGCCGTTAACCCGTAATATTCCAATAACGAAGCTGGTGTTCCGGATTGACCAAACGAATCTTGCATACCCATCATATATTGTGGACAACGCTCTTTTTCGCTCGCTAAAACCTCAGCCACAGCTCCACCTAATCCGCCAATCACATTATGTTCTTCAACGGTTACAATAGCCTCATGCGTTTTCGCCAACTCTTTAATTAAACCTGCATCAATCGGTTTAATTGTGTTGATATTCACAACTGTCGGGTTAAAGTCTAATTGTTTTGCCGCCTCTAAAGCTTCTTGGACCATCATTCCAGTCGCAACAATCGCAACCTTTTCACCCTCATTCATAACAATTCCTTTTCCAAATTCATATTTATATGTCTCTGGATCATTTACCGTTTCAACTGCTAAACGACCTAAACGAACATAACATGGACCATCGATTTCAGATACAGCCTTAACGATTGCTTGAGCTTCTACTCCATCACAAGGTTGAAATACTTTCATATTTGGAAGTGCACGCATTAAAGCAATATCTTCAATGCTTTGATGACTCGCTCCATCTTCTCCAACTGTAATACCGGCATGTGTAGCACATACTTTTACATTTAAATTTGGATAACAAATACTATTTCTTACTTGATCAAAAGCACGTCCCGTTGCGAATACTGCAAACGTTGAAGCATACGCAACCTTACCAGATGCCGCAAGTCCAGCCGCAACAGCCATCATATTACTTTCAGCGATACCCATATCAAAGTGTCTTTCTGGACACACTTTTTTAGCATCTCCAGTTTTTGTTGATCCAGCTAAATCCGCATCTAAAACGACTACATTTTCATTTTCTTGAACCAACTTAGCCAAAGCTTGTCCATACGCTGCACGTGTTGCTTGTTTTTTCATTATTCTTCTCCTCCTAATTCTTTCATTGCTTGATTATATTGATCTTCATTAGGAGCAGATCCATGCCATCCTGCTTGATTTTCCATAAAAGACACGCCTTTACCCTTAATTGTATTCCATAAAATAGCACATGGTTTTCTCTTTACGCTCGATGCATAATCAAATGCAGATTTAATTTCATCATAACTATGTCCATTAGCCTTTACTACTTCAAATCCAAAAGCCTCAAATTTTTTATCTAAAGGATATACATTCATTACATCCTCAACGTTTCCATCAATTTGAAGATGATTACAATCAACCATAACCGTTAGATTATCCAATCCATAATGACTAGCCGCCATAGCCGCTTCCCATACTTCTCCTTCTTGACATTCACCATCACCTAATAAAGTATAGATTTGACGATTGTTCTTATCTAACTTATTTGCGATAGCCATACCAACAGCACAAGAAATACCTTGTCCTAAAGATCCAGTCGACATGTCAACCGCGTCGATATAATTCATATTCGGATGTCCTTGTAATTTACTTCCCATTTTACGGAAAGTTAAAATATCCTCTTCACTTAAAAAGCCTTTTTCAGCTAGCACACTATATAAAGCTGGCGTAATATGTCCTTTTGATAACACAAAACGATCACGATCAATTCCCTTGACATTATCCGCATTAATATCCATTACTTCAAAATACAAATATGTCAGCACATCTGCACTAGATAAACTCCCTCCTGGATGTCCACTCTGTGCACTATATACCGCTCTCAAGATATTTTTACGCACATTATTCGTATGTTGCTTAAATTCTTGTTTGTTCATACTCTTCTCCTCTTATTCAAACCCTTTATCTAACTTATCTCTTAAAAAGATACCGGCATGATTCACA
>CAVBGZ010000069.1:0-14067 GCA_963595075.1 Waltera intestinalis | reverse complement strand
CCTCCTAGACACATATTATATCATGTCTTTTGAATGTGTGTTATAATACATTCGCTAAAGGAGAAACTTATGGATCAAATCGCAAATGAATGGAAAGATTATGAAATTATAGATACAGGAAATAAAGAAAAATTAGAGCGTTGGAACAATATTGTTTTAAGAAGACCGGACCCTGTTTGTATATGGCCAATTGAGGATGAAACAAAATGGAATCAATGTGATGCCTATTATCATCGTTCAAAATCGGGTGGTGGTCATTGGCAAATGAATAAGCCCATCAAAGAATTTTGGACAATCGGCTATAAAGGATTACGCTTTAAAATATCTCCAACTGGATTTAAACATACTGGGCTTTTCCCAGAACAAGCTAGTAATTGGGATTTTATGAGTCAAAAAATCAAAGAATCTTCTCGTGATGATCTTCAAATTTTAAATTTGTTTGCGTATACAGGTGGTGCAACGATGGCTTGTGCAAAGGCAGGCGCTAAAGAAGTTGTCCATGTAGATGCTTCAAAAGGAATGGTTCAATGGGCAAAAGAAAACATGCAATTGTCGAATCTAGAAGATCATAAAATTCGTTTCATCGTTGACGATGTTGTTAAATTTGTTAAAAGAGAACAAAGACGCGGTAGAAAATACGATGGTATTGTCATGGATCCACCAAGCTATGGTCGAGGTCCAAATGGTGAACTTTGGAAACTAGAAGATCAATTGTTTCCACTGATTGAAGAATGTCAAAAAATCCTAAGTGATGATGCCCTTTTCTTCATTGTGAATTGCTATACAACAGGATTCTCCATTCGAACACTAGAACAAACTTTAAATCGAACATTAAAAAAGGAAAAAGGCGGCCACATTGAATGCGGTGAAAACCTTTTACCTGTTACACAAAATGATAGTATTTTACCTTGTGGTATATTTGGAAGATGGACACGTTAGTCCATCTTTTTTATTCTTCCATCAAAACTTCCATATTTTCTTCTTTAAGAAATTTACGATTTTTGTAAAAGCCAATGGTCATCAATGGAACCAAAATAACAAAGATTCCAATCAAGCCACAATATCCATATCCATACTTAACTACATTAGATAGACCCGCAAAAGAAATCATCATTGATAAAATCATAATGAAGGCAGACACCATACTTCTTCTTACTTGAATGTTTTTAATTTTTTGAAGAATTTGTACATCTTCAAATCTTGCCACAAAGCCATAAATTACGCATACTGCACTTGAAATCAAGCATAAGAATAAACAAATACCATAAAGAACAACAAGTATATCCATATCAAATGCTCTTAAACAAGTTAAAGTAGGTAGCGTTTGTCCTAATGGTTGAGACATATAATAATCTTTCCATGAAAGTAACATTAAAACCGATAATCCTAATCCCAAAGTATTAAAGACAAAAGTAAGACTCATTGCTTTATCACAATCACTTTTTGACTTTAAAATCGATCCACAAGCTAAAATAGCCGGAACTGTTACCCATTGAAAGGATGCATATTTTAACGCATTAAATAAAGCCGTAGGTAATTGTTCGAAACCGTTCATTTGAAAATCGATACGCAAAATATCAAAAAGATTTTGTCCATTTAAAACACCCATTGTATAAATAAAAATAGATAAAACAAGAATCACTATTCCCATATAAGAACTGACTTTACGAATCAAATCAATCCCAAAAATCGTCAAAAATAAAATCAAGATACCAATAAGAAATGTTCCCAAATAATAGTTCATCCCAAAATATTCTTGTAGAGCACTTGCTGCCCCTGAAATACATGAGGCAACCACCATTAAAACCATAATGTTAAAGAAGAGTTCAAACAACAATTCCAATCGATCAAACGGGTGAAATAATTCTGTAAACAATTCTTTATAGGTAGTCAATCCTCTTGAATTCATCATAATCTGACCTTCACGAATGGTAAAAGCCAATATAAACATAGCGACGACGACACTCACGACGGCAATCCAGCCAAGTCCTACATAAAAAGTATTCATTTGATTTCCTGTCGCAAACCCTCCACCTGCATGAGCCGCAAACGCTGCCGTTCCTACAGTAAAAGCTTGCTTCCAAGCACTTCCAGTTTTGTTTTTAATCATATCATCGTCCTCCTTACAAACTGAATTTTGTATCACCGTGAGTGTGATGAAAAGATTGTAACAATTATGTAAATTATTTTCAATAAATAATGTAAAAAATGGATGATTTTTCAACAAACCATCCACTCTGGATAAAATTGAATTCCATTTTTAATCATACGATGAATCAAAGGCCTTCCTAAAGTTTGAAAGTAATGTTCAATCGTATTCACTTGTAAAACAAGTAAGTCCGCTCTTTTTCCTATTTCAATACTTCCTCTATCTTTTAAGTCAAATTCTTTAGCGACATAAGATGTCATGCTTGATAAAAGATAGCGTGATTCAATTTTATAATTTTGAAACAACAAATAACTAATGGGTTGAAGACTATAGACATAAGAGTTAGGTTTTCCAAAGCCACAACTCACCAAGAAATTATTTGTGTTCATTTCTTTAAAGTCGGCTATTTTTTCTATGATTGGAAGATGACTTTTTTTATTTTTATAAAATACATCCTGATCCAATTTCATACTTTGGTTTTTACTAGAATCGCAAATCAGTGTTAATATTCCATTTTGTCGCATTGCGAAAAGTGCATTAATATCTTGTCTCAATTGATCTCCCAATCTAACCTTTTGAAAGCTATGATAATTACATTCAATAAACGCAGGAACGACGCATTCTCCTTGTGCATCAATAACACGAGTGGCATCATCCAACCATTTTTTATATGAACCTGTACTAATATCGATAATTTTTTCATGATGACAGGCAATAAACGCATTTTGTAGAACGGTAAAGTTTTCGTCGCATGTATATAAGTTAGATATATTTTTTATCAATAATGTCGCTTTCATACATGCATTCACTCCATTCCATGGTATGATTATTATACAACGAGGTGATATAAAATGTCTTTACTAAAAAGAAAAAAGAAACCAACCATAGTGACAATTCATGGATTTGGTCGAAATTTAAGCCATGAATTTGATTCCTTAGCCCGATATCTAAAAAGTAAAAAGTACAATGTGATTCAATTTGATATGTATGACATACAAAATCCAAATGACGCCGATTATAATAAGTGGGTCAAAAAATGCGAAGATCAATTAGAAAATGTCATTCATAAAAATAATAATGTCATCCTGATTGGCTTTTCGATGGGTGGAGTCATCGCAAGTTATTTAGCTAGCGTTTTTAAAATTCATTCTTTAATTTTATGTGCCCCTGCTTTTGAATATTTAGACCTTTCAAAAGTAACTACGCTTTTCAAAAAATCAAGTTCGAATGGCCCTAGTTCCAAGCAATACCAAGCCTTCACCAAAGTCGTATCCCAATATAAAGAATCTATCAGCCATGTGGATTGTCCGATTCTTTTTATCCATGGAACACAAGATGAAGTGATCACCAACACATCCAGTCTACATGCCTATAAAAAAGTTCACCACGATAAAAAAAGACTCATTTATTTGGAAGGAGCGAAACATCGTTTTTTATATGATGGCATGATGGAACATACCGCTTTTGTACTCATTGAAAAAATGCTAGAAGATGACCTCTTCTAGCATTTTCTATTATTTATATTTTTTTAACATACTTAATTTTAAATCCAATAATTTTTCGCTTAAATCAACATAGTACTCTTGTGGATAAACAAAACGTTTGATTTCATCCCAAATCGTATCTAATTCTTTTTGAGAATACTCACGAATGTCTTGAAGTGTAGGCAAATCATAGACAAGTTTGCCCTCTTTAAAAATTGGAACCAACATATCACGCACTTTATAACTGTTTGCCGGAATCACTTTATATTTCCAACGAGACATTGGATGATAAATCGTTAAATCTTTACTTGTATCAATAACTTCATCTTCTAAAGTTAATAAATCCGCAATAGCCATTCCCGTTTCTACATCATAGATACGATTTAAATTTTTCATTCCAGGATTTGTCACTTTTTCCACATTATCACTGATTTTAATTTTAGGAATCATCTTTCCATCTTTTTCAAGGGCAACCATCTTATATACACCACCAAAAACAGGTGAATTCTTTGAACAAATCAAATTCTCTCCAACACCAAAAGAATCAATTTTAGCACCTTGCTGATGAATCAAAGATTCAATGACATATTCATCTAAAGAGTTACTTACGACAATAGAACAATCTTGCATACCCGCTTCATCCAATAACTTACGAACCTTTTTAGAAAGATAAGCCATATCTCCACTATCAATACGTACACCCTTTAAACGATATCCATTTGGTTCTAAATAATCTTTAGCTACTTTAATCGCATTTTTAATTCCAGAATTTAATGTACTATATGTATCAATCAATAAAGTACATGCGTTTGGATATGTTTTCGCATAAAACAAGAATGCTTCATATTCCGAATCAAAACTTTGCACAAAAGAGTGTGCCATAGTACCAAGTACGGGTACACCAAAAGCTTTTCCTGTATATGTCGTTGCACTTCCTGCACAACCTGCAATATAGGCAGCTCTAGCTCCAAGAATGGCCGCATCAAAATTGTGAGCACGACGTGCACCAAATTCCATGACCGCTCTTCCTTCACTTGCTTGAACGATACGACGTGATTTTGTTGCGATCAACGTTTGATGATTGATGGCCAAAAGTAAAGCTGTTTCAACTAACTGAGCTTCAATAATTGGTGCTTTTACACGTACCAAAGGTTCATGAGGAAATACAGGTGTTCCTTCTGGTATCGCATAAATATCCCCAGTAAAGCGTACTGTAGATAAATAATCTAAAAAGTCATCTGTAAATTGATTTAAAGAGCGTAAATATTCAATATCTTCCTCTTCAAAATGAAGATTGGATACATAATTCACAACTTGCTCAAGCCCTGCGAATAAACAATATCCTCCTTCATCTGGATTTTTACGATAAAATAAATCAAACACTACTTCAGTATCTTTATTATCATTAAAATAACATTGGCTCATGGTAAGCTCATAAAAATCCATCACCAAACTTAAATTTCTTGTATCTTTCATTTTTATTCTCCAATTTCTTTTGCGACAACAATTCCATTTGCCTGCATCATTTTGAATGCCACATCATTATAGAAATACGCATCATGAACACCATCAATATGATACGTTTCCACACAATCGCTTAATACAATAATACGCTTATCCGTATAATTATGCTCATTCAACCATGCATTAAAGGTTAGCACAAAATGTAACACACATAAATCTGTGCAACAACCTGTGACCACGATATCATTATAATACTTTAAATCATTTTCAAGAAACAATGCGAAATCTGGACAAGTAAATGTATTGGTTGAATTTTTATGCATCACAGATTTTACATATGGCTTTAAAGAATCTACAATTTCAGCTTCTTCACTTCCAATCACGCAATGTGGAGGAAATGAATCAAATTCTCTTGTTTTTGGTGGATGTGAATCACATACAAATACATTTTTACATTCTAATTTTTCTAAAGTGATTTGAATAGGTCTTTCAATATTTCGAATGGCTTCATCATGTAACGGACCCATATCCACAAATCCTTTGACCATATCAATCACAAAAACGACGGGATTTTTTAAATTTGAAATCGATTGAAAATCATTTTCTTTTAATCTTGCCATATTTTACCTTCTTTCTAGAAAGAAACGAGACACTATTCGGTCTCGTTATCTTGATTCTTATAAGCCTTTAATTTTTCTTCTAAAACCGATTTAAATTCTGGATTGGCCTTGATATAAGCTTTGGCAGATTCTTTTCCTTGGCCAATTTTTTCGCCTTCATAACTAAACCAAGCACCTGCTTTTTTAACGATATTGGCATCTACACAAAGATCTAATAATTCACTAATATAAGAAATACCTTCTCCATACATAATTTCAAGAATGGCTTGTTTAAATGGAGGAGCCACTTTATTTTTAACAACCTTCACCTTTACTTTATTTCCAACAATATCCGTACCATTTTTAATCGCATCGGCTTTACGAATATCAATACGAACAGAAGAATAGAATTTCAATGCACGTCCACCAGGTGTTGTTTCTGGATTTCCATAAATAACACCTACCTTTTCACGTAATTGGTTAATAAAGATGGCCGTACAATCATTTTGATTCATAGCACCGGCAAGTTTACGCATTGCCTTAGACATCATACGTGCCTGCAAACCCACTTGATTATCCGACATTTCTCCATCCAATTCAGCTTGTGGAACTAAAGCTGCCACACTATCGACAACAACTAAATCTACGGCTCCACTTTCTACAAGCATCAACATAATATCTAAACCTTGTTCTCCAGAATCAGGTTGAGATAAGATTAGCTCATCTATGTTTACACCTAAATTTTTGGCATAAATGGGATCAATCGCATTTTCAGCATCAATAAATGCAGCTCTACCGCCCTTTTTTTGAACTTCCGCAACCGCATGTAAGGCAAGAGTTGTTTTACCACTGGATTCAGGTCCAAAAATTTCAATGATTCTTCCTTTTGGATATCCTCCAATACCTAGCGCTTCATCAAGCAATAAGCTTCCTGAAGGAATGGGTTCAATGTCAACGGCAGCTCGATCTCCAAGCTTCATGACAGAGCCTTTTCCATATTCTCTTTCAATTTCAACTAAAACATCATCTAACAATTTATCTTTATTTGTTTCTACTTTTTCTTTTGGCATGTTTTCTCCTTTTGAATTGTTTTTATTAATAAATCAATCATTTCATTTACCACATAGCTTCTTACTTCATTTCTTGATAAGTCTCTACATTGAAATCCATACACATCCACATGATTTCTTGAAGCAATTGCGCAATATACTCTTCCTGCAGGCTTTTCTTCCCATGCCTCAGGTCCTGCATTTCCTGTAAAAGAAACACAATAATCCACATCCATTAATTTTTGAGTACACGTAGCCATTGCTCTAGCACACTCTTCACTAATGACTCCATAAGTCGCTATAATATTTTCATCTACACCTGCAAGTGTAGTTTTCATCTGCGTAAAATAAGTCACAAGTCCACCTTTTAAAATTGAACTTGCCCCTGGTACAGATGCCACCTTACTTGTGAATAGTCCTGCTGTTAGACTTTCACAGCTTGAAATGGTCAATTTATATTCTTTACAAAGTTGAACAAGTTGTTTTGCCTGATTCATTACATTGTCTCCATCACATATTTTTTAAGCTGATTAAAATAAATATATCCACTATATAATGAAGCCAATGTAGCTAGCCATAATAAAATTTGATCCATTGGAATCCCCCAATACACAAATGGCCAATCTTTTAATAATAGAAAGATTAAGGCAAACATTTGTAGAACGGTTTTTAACTTTCCAAAAATACCTGCACTCACAACTTCTCCACTTGTTGCAGCACTCATTCTAAGTCCATCCACAACCAAGTCTCTTGCGATCATCAATAATACCGCAATCACACTCGCATTATGTTCATAAACCATCAAAATCAATAAAGTATTCACTAATAATTTATCGGCAATTGGGTCTGCGAACTTACCAAAAGAAGTAATCCAATTGTGCTTTCTTGCCAACATTCCATCAAAATAATCGGTAATACTGGCAATCGCAAAAATCACAAAAGCCAAAATATCTCTTAAAGCCAATTGACTTGTCGAATCTATTACACATGCATTTTCATCAATACATAAATAAACACCTACAACAACAGGCACAAGTGCAATTCTAATAAGTGTCAGTCTGTTCGGTATATTCATCTTCATAACCCGTATCCTCCTGATAGTAAGAAGAGTCATCATACGAATAATCATAATCATAGTCATAATCGTCGTATATTGAATCCTCATCCGTCGTGTCCGTACTTACTTGAGCATTCGGATTTCCTGTACCCAATTGTAAAGTAATAACGGCTGGATTTCCTTCTGTCCAGTTTGTTTTATCAAATTTAATCGTTCTTCCATCTAATGAAATCTCATTATCAGAATACGTTTCAATCGATAATTCAAAAGTACAATTTTCTGATACTTCCAAAGAATGACTAAAGCTATTTGTATATACCTTTGATTCATTATTAATGACTGTATCATCTTTTTTAAGCGTAATCTTACTATTACTAGGAAGAGTTACTTTTAAATCCAATGTTTTCATATCATCTTGGATATTGGATATTTGATATGTATTTTCTTTTCCATCAATCGCACTAATCACTAGAGCATCGGCTTCTTGTGCTTTTTTTCTTTCACTTGCCAAAATGTCTGTTTGTGCTTCCTTTTCCTCTAATTCTGCTTGTTTTTGTTTATCAATACTCGCTTGTTTTTGATTCGAAACATAGCGTAAACCAAAATTTAACACGGATAATCCACATAATCCAACGATTCCAATCAGGACAAGCAGTTTAACCATACGAGAATTTTTAGAATGCAGATACATCGTAACTTGACTGATTTGTTTCTGCATAAAACTTGTCTTTTTTTTCTTTTTTCTTCTATATTTTTTACTCTTTTCTTTTTTCACACTTGGCATTTGCGCAACCATTCTTCGCTGAGCCTGTGTTAAAGCCATATCTCTTTGGTGAGCAAATTCTTTTACATCTTCATCTACTTCTGTTGCGATGGCTTGCCAATTCACACCAATCGCATCCGCATACGCATGGACAAAGTATCGAACGAAAGAAAAATCATCGGAAAAAACATCCAAATTATGTTCTTCAATTGCTTGTATATATAAAGGCGCTAAACGCGTCTGGTTTGAAACATCCTGAATGGAAAGTTTTAAGTCATTCCGTCTTTGATGTAGGATATGATAATATGACACAAAACTCCCCCTTTGACTCATATTATAACAAAAATCTAAGATATGGTATACTAGTTTCGAAAGGAAGTTATGCTCAAATGTCAGAATTAAATTTTTCAGTTGGCAACTTTACTCAGTGCATGAGTTTTGCCCCACAAAACATTAAAATCAACAACTTTGAACAATATACACTCTATTGTATCGATTGTGAAAATGTTCAACAATTTGATACAAAAACGCTTAACGTAACCAGCCCTAGTGCGTTCTTTTTCTTTGGAAATTTTGAAAAAATCGGTCAAAAGTGCTGGCAACAAATCTTTGCGATCGCAAACAATTTTCATCATTCTTATTGTTTTAACACAGGACAATCCCAAAAGAATTTTGCGGACATCTATTGTGCCACATTACTTGGTCAAATTGTTGCGAATACCATTCCTAAAAAAATATTACTCGTCACAAATGATCATGGATTCACTGGAATTAAACAAGCCTTAATGATTCAAGGAAAAGAAGTAGATGTCGATATCTTACAAACACGCGAAACCAATCTTTTAGCTGAGCCGGAAAAGAAAAAATTAAATCCACCCGCAAAAAAGAATCCTCAACCAAAAAAGAAAACACAAAAACCAACCAACGCAAGTGATGAAGAAGTATTTGAAATTCTTAAACAATACCCAAAAATCCAGACTCGTTATGCGACAATTGATGATTTAAACAAATATCTAAATCCTATCCTTGCTGCCAATCAAAAGAAAGTAAAACTTTCAAAATGGATCGAATCCGAGTACGCAAAAAAGGTCGGAAGATATAAGAAAGATAGTAAAGGAAAATATTTTAAATTAAAATAAGGTAAAAAATTATGCAACAAATCTATTTAGCTGGCGGATGTTTTTGGGGTGTTCAACGATATTTTGATCAATTTGAAGGCATCAATAAAACAACCGTTGGATATGCCAATGGTAAAACAGAAAATCCAATTTATCAGGATGTAAAAAAAGGCATGACAGGACATGCCGAAACAATTGAAATTTATTATGATGAAAACAGAATTTCACTTAAGGAAATTCTAGATCACTATTTTGAAGTCATCGATCCTGTTTCTGTAAATAAACAAGGAGAAGATGAAGGAATCTCGTATCGCACAGGAATTTTTTATGTAGACGCAAAAGATATCGATACCATCAACAAGAAAATGGCAGAAGAACAAACAAAATACAATAAACCTTTAGCTGTTCTTGTAGAAAAACTTGATAATTTCTGGCCAGCCGAAGAATATCATCAAAAATATCTAGAAAAGAATCCTGGTGCTTATTGTCACATCCCAAAATCATTTTTTAATGATTGAGTAAAATTGATCATAGGAAGGTTTTAAGACTTCGTATACATCGGATTTTATGCAAAATTGTGTATAATCCATTAAACGGTCGCCTTCCTTTTTTTGTATCACTGTACGCGAAATCATTTTTGAATTATTTAAAAGCCCACCCTTTTTCACATCGCCTTTAAATTCAAGTGGTCTATTATCTTCTTTTAATAAAGTTTCAAATAAAGCCTTATCCTTCTTATTTAAAGACATCATAAAATTCCATAAATCTGGAACTTCATATTTTTTCTTAAAAAACATACGTATCACCCATTTCATTGTACCCCATGTTCATTTAAATAGTTAGGGATAATTTTAATAAAAAACAAACTTGTGATAAGTCCTGAATAAATATCGCATACGGGTTCAGCAAAGAAAATAAAGGAAATCCCAAACAATAAAGGAAGCAAGAACGTACAAAGCATATACATGATTTTTCGATTCAAAGATAAAGCTAAGGATAATTTTACATTCGATAGTGCGGTAATCCCATCTACAAGAACATATTGTACCGACATCATTAAGATGCCTATACAAAAGATTTTGATGGCTCTAGAAGCAATGGGAATCGTTTTTGCATCATGCGTAAACATTTGTACAAAATCATTTGAAAATAACATGGAAACCACAAACATGAATAAGCAAAACAACAATCCAAAAGATAAAATAATTTTAAAAGCTTGTTTGATCTTTTGACGATTTCTAGCCCCAAAATGATAGGCATAAATCGGTTGTGTTCCTGAACTAATCCCAAGCATTGGCCCCGTAATCAATAGAAAATAACTTTGTGCTACTGTATTGGCCGAAACATAGAGATCTCCACCATATTTTTGTAACATCACGTTCATCACAATTAGAATCAACGAATCACTTGCCATAATCAAAAATGGAGAAATGCCCAATTTTATAATGTGTTTCATCAAAGAAATAGATAGAGTTTCTTTTTTCAAATAAACATTGGCTTTAAAGCGAAGAAAAAACAACACAAATCCACATGATAAAAATTGTGCAATCACTGTACCAATCGCAGCACCCGCAACACCTAGATGAATCATACGAATAAAAATAAAGTCAAAGATAATATTCGCAATAGCTCCTACACATACACTCAACATCGCAATCGTGGAATAACCTTGCCCAGAAATAAAGTAATTTAAACCAATCGACATCAACGCAAAAAATGTACCTAATGTATAAATACTTAAATAGGTATTCGCATAAGGAAATAACGTTTTACTTCCACCAAACCAATAAATCAAATGATTTTTTAATAGAAAAAATAATAAAGTAAGACTCAACGATAATATCACTAACATCACAAAACTATTAAATAAGATTTCACTTGCCTTTTCCTTATTCTTTTGTCCAAGACGTATAGATAGTAGAATCGATCCTCCAATGCCAATTAGCGTACCAAAGCTTGATAATAAAGTTACGATAGGCCCACATACACCAACGGCACCTAAACATAGATTTCCAATATCTTCAATTTGTCCAACAAACATACGATCCACAATGGAATATAAGATATTGACAAGTTGAGCAATCATACTCGGAATTGCCAAAGATAAAACCAGTTTTAACATGGGTGTGTTTTCAAAATCATTCTGTCTCATAGTTATCACCGAAATGATTGTAGCACAAATGAAAAAAGAGGCGATTAAAGAATTTCGCCTCGAACTAATTTTTTTGAATAAATATGATAATACAACATGAGTAGTGCCGCATTCACAATCCATGTAAGTGGCCAACCTAAGAATACCGTAATTAATTCTGAGCTAAATTTCGTGGCCACAAACAAATAGATTTGTCTTAAAATGACAAAACATAAAATCATCGAATACATCGGAACCTTCGATAATCCAACACCCCTTAAAGCACCTGCCGTAACATGAGATAAAGGTAAGAAGATGTAGCCTGGCGCAAAAACTGAAATCATTGTTACACCCGCAACAATCACATCTTTATCTTTAGAGAAAAGACCTACTAAGAAATCGCCATTTGTATAAATGATAAAGGCCGCAAATACAATCATGATTTCACACATCAACAAGGTTGTATACAATCCTTTTCTGACACGTTTATAATTTTGTGCCCCATAATTTTGTCCCACAAACGTTGTGATGGCCATTGAAAAGCTTTGGATTGGAAGTTGTAAGAAACCATCCAATTTTGTAGTTGTACTATAGCCGGCAACGGCAGCTGAGCCAAACTTAGAAATGTAAGATTGCACAATAACATTTGAAAAAGAAACAATACTATTTTGTAAAGCGGCTGGAATTCCAATCGCAATAATTTTAGTCAAAATCGATTTTTCAAAACGGATTTGACGAATGCATACTTTATAATCTTGATCCGTATACATTAATTGATGCATGACAAGAATAGCCGAAACTAATTGGGCAATTGTTGTCGCAATACCAACGCCAGCTACACCTAAATCAAAATAGAGTACAAACACAAAATCTAAAACGATATTCACCAAACTAGAAATCACTAAATAAATTAAAGGATTTTTTGAATCTCCTAAAGCCCTTAAAATGCCGGATGCCATATTATAAATTAAAGAAAAGGATACACCACCAAAATAAATTTGAAGATATATTGTCGCAAGAGGTAAGACTTCTTTTGGAGAATCAATCATCTCTAAGATAGGGCGTGCTAACGCAATACCTAAAGCTGTAAACACAATGCATAATACAAATGTAAGAGCTAAAGAAGTATGGATAGCTTCCTGCATTCTTTTAGTTTCTTTTGCCCCATAGTATTGTGCAATCACTACCCCTGCACCAGTGGCCAGTCCCATAAAGAATCCAACCAACATATTAATAATCGAAGTCGATTGTCCTACAGCTGCTAGTGCATGACTTGATACATAGTTTCCAACCACATAGGAATCCACAGTGTTATAAAGTTGTTGAAATAAATTTCCCACTAATAAGGGTAAAGAGAAAATCAAAATTGATTTCCAAATACTTCCCTTCAATAGATCTGTATTCTTCAAAATAACCACCCCAAACGTGAAATTATTTTACCTCTTTTTACATCAAAATAAAAGATTAGCTCATCACAATATCTAATACCATCATTAAACTAAATCCAGCCATAAAACACATTGTAGGAAGATTACTATGGTGTCCTTCAGCCATTTCCGGAACCAATTCTTCAACGACCACATAAAGCATAGCTCCTGCCGCAAAACTTAAAAAATATGGAAGTCCCATTAATATCCATTTTGAAAAAAGAATGGTTATATATCCAAATAGGGGTTCAACAATACCAGATAAACTACCAATCAAAAAAGCTTTCGTCTTTGAAAGCCCATGACTTTGTAGAGGCAAAGACAAAATGGCTCCTTCCGGAAAATTTTGTATCGCAATTCCAATGGATAAAGCCATTGCCTGCATGAAAGAGATAGATTGAGTATGCATCATGCTTGCCAAAACAACCCCAACAGCCATGCCTTCAGGAATATTGTGAAGCGTAACAGCGAGTACAAGTTTGGTTGTCTTTTTTAAATGATTTTTCGGTCCCTCTTCTTCATTACTAGAAACATGAAAATGCGGAATCACATGATCCAAAAGTAAAAGAAACAGTGTCCCAATCCATAAGCCCACTAAACTTGGAATAAAAGAACTTGCTTGTTCTAAACTAGGAAGTAATAAGCTCCAAATACTTGCCGCTACCATAACACCACTAGCAAGTCCTGAAAAACATTTTGACAACATAGGACTATTATTTGTCTTCATAAAATAAACCATTCCAGATCCTAATGTTGTACCTAAAAAAGGAATCAGCAATCCTAACCACATATGCATCACCATAGTTAGTCTAAACTAATTCCTTTT
>CAVBGZ010000068.1:0-14243 GCA_963595075.1 Waltera intestinalis | reverse complement strand
TTTTTCTTTACGATTTTCATGATTTTTCTCCTTTTTTGGGTATAAGAAAAGCTGCATAGCGCAGCTTTCTTATTTTTTTATTCACTGAGCACTGCTTTTAATCCTTCTTCAATTTCTTTTGCGGACATTACATTTTTAAGTCCTACAACTTTTGTTCCTCGTTTTTTAGAATCTTCAAACATTGGAACAAAGTTCTTTGAACAAAGCACTACATCATAATTTCCAGCAGCCGACTTCCCTTCACTGACTGCGCAATGGTGAATTTCTTGAATATCAAGTCCCATTTTCTTTGTTACTTTTTCAACATTTAATTTAATCATCATGCTTGTACCAGCACCATTACCACAACATACTAATAATTTTAATTTTGCCATTTTATTATCTCCTCTTATTCAGCACTTGCTGCTTCTACTTTTTCTAAATATGCATCATA
The DNA here is from genome assembly GCA_963595075.1 of Waltera intestinalis. Classification (GTDB taxonomy): domain Bacteria; phylum Bacillota_I; class Bacilli_A; order Erysipelotrichales; family Erysipelotrichaceae; genus Holdemanella. Next base: position 13,810 of record CAVBGZ010000068.1, on the reverse strand, counting down.
ATCTTCTGTAATCAAGAAATATGTTTCTGGATGTTTGCGATATTGTAATTGTGGAATCGCCAACAAAATCAACACAACAATTCCAACTCCAACATAACCAGCATATTTCATAATTACTGTAAAGATTGGCCATACAGTTGCCCAGTCAAACATTCCTAGGTATCCTCCGTATTGACTTAATCCAACCCATCCAGCAATTAACGCTGAACCGAATACTTGAATTAATCCAGAAATAAATGGAAGAAGCATAGCCGCTTTAATTCCACCACGATTATCTGCATAGATAGCGATAACTGCGTTATCAAAGAATACAGGAACGAAACCAGCAATAACAAGAGTTGGAGAATGCATCAACAATAAAATCATAATTGCGATAAATTGTCCTAATGCACCCATCAAGAATCCTACTGTTACTGCGTTTGCACTACCAAATCCAAATACTGCAGCACAATCGATGCCTGGCACAGCTCCTGGTAAGAATGAATTTGAAATACCTTGGAACGAATTTGTTAATTCTGTAACGAATGTACGAACACCTAATTGTAAAATAGCTAAGTATACCGCAAAGTTTAATGCTGTTGTCATCGCATAGAAGAAGAAATTTTGATCAGCAGTAATAAATCCTGCTTGCACCAAATAGTCTTTTCCTAAAACCAATAGAATTGCTCCAAAGAAAATAAACATTAAGATTGATGTTGCGACCATATTTTCGTTAAAGATTGATAAGAATCCAGGGAATTTCAAATCATCTAATCGTTTTGAGTTTTTTCCTTTCATCTTTTCTGCAAGACGACCAAATAGTGCAATACCAAACATTTGTTGGTGAGCAATCGCAAATCCTCCACCTTCTGTTAATTCTTGAGTGATTTCAACGGTTAAATTTGAACCTACTGCCCAATACAAACCTAAAACCAAACCCATCACAATCAAAATTGGTGTGCTTCCTAATTTAGGGAAACAGAATAGAATCAACCAGAATGCTGTTGAAGCTTGTTGCATTTGTACGTGTCCTGTTGTAAATACGGCACGCATCTTTGTCCATTTTTTCAAACGAACTAATACTAAATTCATAATAAATGCGATTAGTAATAAAATCATTACTTGAGAGAAGGTACGACCAAATTGTTTTGTCAAACCTTCTGTTACTGCATTTTGTCCAAAATAAGGGTCAATAACCATCGCATCTAAATTAAAACGATCTTTTAGTCCTACTAAGATTGGTCTAAAGTTACTAACTAATCCAGATGAACCTACACTTAAAATCATATAACCTACGGTTGCCTTAATAAAACCTGCAAACGCGTCATAAATTGGTTTTTTCAATAAAATATATCCAATAAATACAATTAATCCGATAAAATATGCGGGTTGTGTTAGGATATTTGTTGCGAAAAAATCCCAAATTCCCATTAAAATATTCATTATACTCTCCTCTTTTTATTCAAACTTATTTACAATTTCGACTAAATCTTCTTTTGTTTTCGCATTATTTAATGCTTCAACAATTTCTTCATTCATTAAAGTTTCCATTAATGATTGAATATTTTGTATATGTTGTTCATGATCAATTGCTGCTAAAGAGAAAAATAATTTTGCTTTTTTATCAGGATCTTCCGGATCAAAGTCAACTTCATTTTCCACTTTCATAAAACTAATTGCCGTTCCATTACATCCTTGAGCACCTTCTGAAGAATGTGGCATCGCAATACCTGGAACAATCACAATGTAAGGACCGAATTTTTTTACACATTCAATAACGGCATCTACATATCTTTTTTCAACAGTATTATCTTTTAATAAGGGTTCATAGCTTTTTTCAATGGCAGATTCCCAATTATCAAAGCCTTGTGCAAATGTGTAATATCCTTTTTCAACAATTTCTTTCAACATATTCTAATCCTCTTTCTTATAGCACTGAACGATATGGAACGTTTGGTTCTTCTTCAAAACAATCCTCAAATCCTCTGCGGTAATGATACTCTCTTTTGTCTTTGTCTGTTGGATATACATATTTTCCACCAACATCCCAAATAAATGGATGGAATTGATATCCTAACATGTTTTTCTTGTAATTGTATAATAATTCAATTTCTTTTGGATCCGCTTTAAAGTTAGTCCAAACATCATAGTGAATAGGAATAACTACATTTGTTCTTAAAGCTTCAGCCATACGTAAAATATCCACACTTGTCATCTTATCTTGCATGCCAACTGGATTCTCTCCATATGATCCAAAAGCAACATCGATATCATAATCTTTTCCATGTTTTGCATAGTAGATTGAGTAATGTGAATCCCCAGAGTGATAAATGTTTCCTCCTGGAGTTTTCACTAAATAATTAACGGCTTTATCATCCATATCTGTTGGACATTTACCAGCTAAATCTTCTCGATCAGCTCCTTGTGAATCTGTTGTTGTGATACAAGTACGATCAAATGAATCTAAGGCAACGATTTCTATATCTTTGATTTTAATTGTATCACCTGGCTTAACTGTAATACAACGTTCTGCTGGAACGCCCCATTTTTGCCATAATTCAACAGATTTCTTAGGTCCAATAAATGGAACTGGAATTTCTTTTCCATTTTCATCAATTGTTGTCATATTTGATTTTAGTACATGTGATGCATATTCAGCTGACATGTGATCTTGATGATAATGTGTAGCCAAAACTGCATCTACTTGTTTAATCGCAAATGGATCAATCACGAATGGAACAGCTCGTAGGTTTGGTTGCATTGCACGACATCCACACATATTAGCCATCTGATGACCAACTTTCATCTTTCCATCACCATGTGTTCGTTTTCCATTTCCTGCCCATAAATCAATTGTGATATTTGCTCCGCCTGGTGTCTTAAACCAAATACCTGTACAGCCTAACCACCACATCGCAACTGTTCCAGGTTTTACTTCTTCATTTTCAATTTCCTCATTTAACCAAGTCCCCCATTCTGGGAAAGTCGACATAATCCAAGATTCTCTTGTGATTTCTTCTACTTTTGACATTTCTATTCTCCTCTTCTTAACTACCCGGGTTTTTTGACAACTAGATAATAGTTCAATGTAAACATAAAAACAATCCACTTTTATGTTCATTGTTTCATTTTTATGAACAGTTAAACGTTTACATTTATTTATATGTTCTTTTATATGAATTTTTATATTGTATTTTTTGTTCGATTATATTAAAATGAGCATATAAAAGAAGAGGTGCTAATATGAAATCATTAGAAAAAATGTCTTTTACTTACAATACTCGAAATATCATATCGTGTCTATTTTATATTGTCTTTGGTGTATTCACAATTATACAAATCATACATACACCCACTTATTCATCAAAAATTTTCTACTTGATATTATTAATACTTATTTTAGGGGTTGCACTCTATTCTGAATATTTAAAATATGTATATAGAAAAGCCATTAAAGTTATCGCTTTTGATTTGGACGCCAAAAAGGGTGAAGAAATATTTGAAACATTATTAAAGAAAGACATCTTTCATTCTTATAAAAATGACAAAAAAATTTTTGATACCCTTTATTATATCGATCAAATGAAATTCGAAGAATGTCTTGAGTATATCGAAAAACACTCAAAGTTTTTTCACTCAAGCATAGACCAGCTTTTAATTTATCATTATACAAAATTTTATTGTTCTTATAATTTAGGGAATTATAATATAGCTAAGGAAGAATATTCAAAATTAGAACGAATGAAAAATCAGAAAACAAAAGGAGCAAAAGTATCTCCTATATACAATTGGGAATTCATTGATTCCGTTTATTTATCTTCCAAAAAAGATTACAAGCAAAGCTTAAATACATTTAAAACCGTCAACACTCAAAATATGAATAACAGAGAAAAAGTTCATTATTATTATCAATGTGCCGTTGTGTGTTTAAAACTAAAAGATCGAGTACAGGCAACTAAATATATAGAATATATAAAGAAATTAGATGGAAAGAGTCAAATTTGTAAAGAGGGTGAAGCATTATGAAAATGTCTAAAGAAATCGTAAATCAGCGAAGAAAAAAAATCATGCAAAAGATTCAAGTACAAGGAAACGTTAATGTAGAAGAACTTGCCAAAGAGTTGGACGTAAATCCATTAACTATTCGTCGTGATTTACAATATTGGGAAGATAAAGGCGCTTTGGAACGATATTACGGAGGAGCAAGACTCATCCAATCTTATGTAGAAAACGACGAAAACAACAACGAAGCATATAAACATGCGATTGCAAAATATGCTGCAACTTTTATAAATGATGGTGATACAATCTTCATTAACACAAGTTCTACCGCTTTATTAGTGATTCAATATATCATTGGCAAAAGAGTAACCGTTATCACAAATAATGGAAAAGCTATTTTTTGTGAACACGATCCGCTTGTTGAAATCGTATTAACCGGAGGAGAATTAAGATTTCCAAAAGAAACAATGACAGGAGATTTCGCATTAAACAACCTTAGACGGGTTCGGGCAGACAAAGCTTTCTTAGGATGTAGCGGATTTGATGCAGAAATAGGTATGTCCACGGCAATTCTTCAAGAAGTGAATATAAATGAAACCATGATTTCTAGATGTAGTGATGAAGCCTTTATTTTAGCTGATGCGACAAAAATAAATCACGTACATCAATTTGTTGTCGCAAAACCAATCGCATTTTCTAGATTAATCACAGATACACGTGTTCCAATCGAAGAGATTGATGAATTCAAAGACAAAGGATTGTACGTTTATCAATTAGATCCACTCCTTAGTTATAAGTAGGAGATACGCTAGCCACGCACTAGTGTATCCCCTTTTTTAATATCTTCCTTATACACAAAAACAACGATTTTATCTATAATTTATTAAAAGGAGAATCACTATGAATATTCAACAATTTCAAGACGATCGATTTGGACTTTTCATTCATTGGGGCATCTATTCTATACCTGCACGAGGCGAATGGGTCAGAAGCAATGAAGAGATGGAAGAAAAAGAATATATTCCTTTTGCGGATGCTTTTCATCCGGATTTATTTGATCCAGATAAGTGGGCAAAGCTCGCCAAAGAGGCAGGCATGAAATATGCGGTATTTACTGCCAAACACCATGACGGATTTTGCATGTTTGACACACAAACAACAGATTTTAAATCCAATATCGATTATGTCAAAGCCTTTTTAGATGCCTTCAGAAAACAAGGATTAAAAGTAGGACTATATTATTCTTTATTGGATTGGCACCATTCTGACTATCCTCACTATAAAGATAAACACCATCCTATGCGTAACCATAAGGAATATGATCAACCTAGAAACTTTTCAAATTATCTAAACTATATGCATACACAAATTAAAGAACTCCTCACAAACTATGGAAAACTTGATATTATGTGGTTTGATTTTTCCTATGACAATATGACAAAAGAGGTATGGGATGCGCAAAAAATTGTAACAATGGCACGCACCTATCAGCCTGATATGATTATTGACAATCGTTTAGAAGGAGACGGTGTCCATCCTGGTTCTATTATGAGTAAGCACCCTAGCTTTACCGCAGGCGACTTCACTTCTCCAGAACAAATGATTCCTCCACACGGTTTATCTGTTCCATGGGAAGCTTGTGTCACAATGAATGAACATTGGGGATATTGTGCGAAAGATACAAATTATAAATCCGCAAAACTCATTATCCGCACTCTAGTAGAATGTGTAAGCAAGGGCGGAAACATGATATTAAATGTCGGACCTAACGCAAGAGGAGAATTTCCAAAAGAATCTATAGAAATCCTTTCAGAAATCGCAAATTGGATGAAATACAATAAAGAATCTATCTACAATTGTAAAGAATCAAATCTTGAAAAGCCTGAATGGGGACGCTATACACAAAATGGAAATAAGCTATATGCCCACATCTTTGAAGAGAGTATTTTTGATATTCCTTTAAAAATAAAAAAAGAAAAAATCAAAAGTATTCGACGTCTATCTGATCAATCTGAAATTCAAATTCAAACACCTTGGAATGCCGAAAGCTATCCAGATTACACTTTTATCAATGTGGATAATAAACACCATCATTGTCCAGATCCGATTGATACAGTAATTGAAATTACATTATACTGAAAAAGAGAGGCGCCCCTCTCTTTTTTTAAACCATCATTTTTGGTTTTTCCCAAAGATTTAATTTTGTTCCAATCCCTTTTTCTAATGCATTTCGATACACCATGCATCCCCACGCAACATCTTCTGTAGGCATACCTCCAACCGAATAAATAATAATTTCATCCTTTTTACGATGTACAGGAACATTACCAAGTAAAACATCTCCCAAATCATCAATTTGATCAGAAGTCATTTTGCCTTCAGCAATTAAATCTTCTACATGAACAGCTGGAATTGGAACTGTATGATAAGCATTCGGCTTCATTTCTTCTTCCCAAGCCTCATACAATTTAATATTATCTGTCACCGTTCTAGCACGATGAATCACAAAATCATCATCAAAACGAAGGGCAGCCGTAGACTCAATAATGGCGCCCGGTTTAATCCACTCCTCCGCAATATAAGGATATAAAGAAGGATCACCAGTAGGTGTTGATGTAGAAACAGACACGATATCCGCATCACGAACCGCTTCCTCTATAGAATCTACCGCATAAATATTTAATCCAGGATAGTCTTTTTTAGCTGCTTCAATAAACTTTTCAAGAGAAGCCTTACCTCTACCCTTTACCTTTACCGTTTTAATGCTAGGTCTTACCGCAATAGCTGCAGCTAATGCCGTTTTACTCATAACGCCAGGGCCAACAATGCCAATTGTATCCGCATCTTCTTTCGCAAACACTTTAAATCCAACTCCTGGAACCGCTCCAGTACGATATGCGGATAGGATATTTGCTGACATAAACGCAAGTGGAGCACCCGTATCCTTATCATTTAATATCAACATAAGAATCGATCTAGGTAATCCCTTTTCTTTATTTTCGACATTGGAACCATACCACTTCATACCAGCCATATCAAATTTACCACCAAGATAAGCAGGCATAGCCATAAAACGACGATCCGGACCATCTACCGGCATTTCAGGAAAAGGTGATTTTTCAGGAAACATGACCATACTACCATGAGAGTTTCCGTTTGCTCCTCCCATACGATAGTTTCCAACCTTCATCAACTTAAACATTTCTTCCATTGCCTCTACGCAACCTTTCATATCCTTGACTCCAGCTGCGATCATATCATCTTCACTTAAATATAAAATATCAATATTTGGATAACTCATCATTATTTCCTCCCTGTCATTTTCTTATGAGCTTCAAGATATAAATCATTTTCCATCGCCATTACCTCATGAATAGGAATGGGTTTAAACATATCTCGATTTAATTTAAATTTGCACCATACAATCGAATAAATCGATAAAAGTACAAAGATAGCTCCATCAATCATAAATATCTGTGCCCGAACACTTGGATCTCCATCAATATTTAAAATCATAAATATATTTCCTATGACACCGATAATTGGAATCACCGGTCCAAAAGGAACCTTAAATGTACGTGGTGCCTTAGGTAAACGTTTTCTAAAAATCAACACATTTAAATTCTGAATGACATAAGATACCATCCAAAACACAATCGCAATCGTAATCATAAAAGATAAAGAATCACTTGTAGAAAGTCCTGTCGCATTGACAACGATCATAATGATTCCTATCATCAAAACGCCCACATAATAAGCACCCTTTTTATTCTTCTTTAAAAAGAATTCTGGCATTAAACTTAATTTTGCCATGCCCGCACACATATAAGATAAAAAACTAATTGCTGAGTTTACGGTACTAATAACCGCAAACACCGAAACAAGAATCATCCATATAGATCCAGCATACCCAAGCAAACTCGATCCATATAAAATATGAGGAGAAGAACTTGCTGCTAAATCAGCCCATAAACAATATTTTCCCATTCCAAATACAACAAGCGTCTGCATCACTAAAATAATCAATAAACTTAATACCATTCCTAGAGGAATATTTTTACGTTCATTCTTTACATTTTTTGAGATTGGAATGACAAATTCACTTCCAATAAACAAGAAAAACGCAAGACCTAACAAAGAAAATGTATCTGTAAAAGTATTCGCAAGATTCATTGTTTGAGAAACTTGTTGACCTGTACCCAGTCCGAATATTCCTAAAAGCCCCATGGCTACAAGTGAAAATATCAATCCAAATACGACGACGTTTTGGATTTTCGCAAACATGTCGATCCCAAGTAAATTTGCGACAATCAAAACGACCAACAACAAGATACAAAATACACTTGATGGAATGCCGGTATTAAACACAGAATTAATCGCATTTCCAAACATGGCACACTCAACCGAACCTGCGATAGATTGACAAACAATATATCCGCCTACCATCGTGACCAAAGTAACAAAGGGGCCCATTCCAGCTAGTGTATATTGAGCTAGACCTCCTGTAAGATTAGGCATAAGTGCATTTAATTCAGCCATGGAAAGTGCTGTACAAATGTTGATGGCACAAGCCAAAATCATCGCAATAATAAATCCTGTACCAAGTGCTCCAGCTCCTTGTCCCAAAGACATTAGACAGCTTGTCGCAACAATCAATCCAACACCTGTCGAGACAACACTTGGTAATCCTAATTTTTTTTCATCCATATGACGGCCTCCTAAAGTGCATCTTCTCCTTCTTCACCCGTTCGAACACGGATAATATTTGTGAGTGGAACAATAAAAATTTTTCCATCTCCAATATGCCCTGTATACAATTCCTTTTTGACTGTTTCGACAACTTTTTCAATCATTTCATCTTTTACTACAATCAAAATCATCTGTTTTGGTAGTAATTCCATGATTTTATTTTGTTCTGGCTCATACTCTAATGTTCCCTTTTGTGCACCACATCCAATGGCTTGAACAACCGTCATTCCACTGACACCAATTTGACTTAGCGCAACTTTTAAATTTTGTACTCGGTTCATAGATGTGATAACTTGAATTTGTGAAAAGCTCATTTTATATCCTCCTTAAAAAGCGAAAAGCGCCTAACATTTTATATGTCAGACGCCTTTGTCTATATCTCTTTCTTTTGTTTAATTCTATTTTTATAATTTAACTCTTCAACGAGTTTTAAGTATTTTTTAGGAGAGATTCCTGCATACTTGGAAAAATCGTGTATAAATTGTGCTTGATCATAGTATCCTAATTCAATGGCTACATCCGCAAATTTATCAGGTGTTCCATAATTAAGATATTCCAAAGCTCTTTGAAACTGGATGATTTTACAAAACGTTTTAGGAGAAAAACCCATCTCATTTGTAAACACTTTATTTATGTAACGATCTGAATATCCCGTCTTTTCTTGTATTTCACTCACTTTAATTTTTCCATCCGTATCATAAACCATATGTTTAATGGTTTGTACAAGCTCTTCTTTTCCAAAAGGTTTGTTGCGATGTCTTTCTGATTTTGCATAAAATTCAAGAAAAATTCGAATTTTTTGATAAAAATCTTCATTTTCCAATTTCTTTAGCCACATTTGATCACCAATAAGTACAGATTCAATTGGAATCTTATTTCCCAACAATTCTTTCATGGTACAACTTATAAATTTTGGTTGCATTCCTGGCATGAATCGAATTCCAAACACTTCCTTTATCCCTTTTCTTTCTAGACATGTATATTCTAGAGGGGTTCCACATACATAACCTTTTGTATGTATTCCATCATATTCAAAATATAAATCAATACATCCATCTGGAACGATGCGCAATTGTGTATCTTCTAAAACATGATAATGGTAGAAATGGGATATCCCTTGTTGAAGATAGACTTCTTGATAAAAGTCCATCGTATCAAATACAAAGTAAGGTTGCGTTGGTTTTAATTTATCTTTTTTCCAAATCATGTCCCGTCTCCCCTTTACTAGGTTAGACTATATTTTAGCTTTAAAGCGATCATAGCGCAACTCACTAATATCAATGGTTGTTTTTCCTGTTGTGATTAATTCAGCAAGCTGCTCTGCCGCTGCGGGTGCAATCCCAAAACCATGTCCTGAGAAACCACACGCAAGGACAAATCCAGGTACTTCAGATACATTTCCTAAAACTGGAACACCATCTGCACATCGATCCATCCAGCCTGCCCACGTTCTAACAATTTTGGCATTTTCTAAATCTGGAAAATATTTTATAATTCCTCGACATATACAAGGGGCTGTCTTGGAATAACAGATAGGAGTTCCATTATCTTTGGTGTAACCTTCTAATCCACTCGATCCTCCAAATACGAAGGAGCCATGTTTTGTTTGATGTCCATAGAAATCCGCTTCTGCCGTTCCTAACATTTGATCAAACATATGCGGTTGTGCTTCTGTAACCAAAGCTTCAAGCATTGCCTTCTGCATAGGAATATCTATGCCAATAGTTCCGGCAATTTCTCTAGATTCATAACCTGCCGCAAGAACAATGGTATTTCCTTCAAAGATATCACCGGATTCACATATCACTTTTCTAAGATGTCCTTTTACCATTTTTAATTCTGTTACTTTTTCTCCAGAAATAAAATGTACGCCTAATTTCCTTGCCGCCTTATAATAGCCTAGTGTTGTAGTTAGTGGATTGGCATGTCCATCAGTGGGACACCAGCTTGCACAAGTGACCTCATCCGATAGATATGGGTTGATTTTACGAACTTCATCCCCATCAATCATTTTTACATCTAATCCTACCTTGACAGCACGCTCAGTTAGTCCAGTTAAGATTTGTCTATGTTTTTCTGTTTTACCTAGGCGAAGATTGCCATCTTGATGATATTCACAATCGACTCCAAGTTCTTCAGATAGGGTTGGCCATAAATTTTTAATACCATACATCACCAGTGGAAGTTCTCTTGGATCCCTTCCAGATTGCCTAACACCTCCACCATTTCGGCTAGATCCACCATTCCCAAAATGATCACTGGCTTCTAGACAGATCACATCCACATTCTTTTTGGCAAGATAATAACTGATGGCACAACCAATGATTCCTCCACCAATTACGATGACTTCTGCAGATTTATTCATACTCTGTATCCTCCTTGGCTTCATTGGCAAATATTTTCATTTCAATCGGTCGCATAGGAACTCTTGAGGTTGCTGGTTCCAATTCAGCAGGTGATATTCCTAGTTCTTTGGCAACAATGGATTTTACTAGCTTTGAACATGTTTGTCCTTGGCATAATCCCATGCCTGTTCTTAAGTATCTTCGAATTTCTGTGATTGTCCACATGCCATCATGTACGGCTTTACGAATTTCGCCTTTTGTGATTTCTTCACATCGACATATCAACATATCATCATCGGGACCAGGAACAAATGGGCCAATATCTCTTGAACGATCATTTACCGAGTTCATGATTCTTTCCTCCCCTCTTTAAAGAATCTTGCCTTCATCGCAAACTCTTTTGGTACACGCATTGTGAGTAGATGGGTTTTGTCATAGGCTTTACTTGTTTTTACAGAAACAATTTCTGCTTCACACACTTCTTTTCCATCTCTTCCTAGCGCGATTCCTTTTGTACCGGATAATGGAAGAGGTAAAAATTCATATGGAATGGTTACAGTGGCACTTCCATCTTCACAATCTTCATCAACTAAGAAAATAGCTTGTCCTGAACAACTTGCTACACACATACCACAATTGATACATTGACTTCCATCTACAACAATAGGTAAAGAAGTAATATTTGATCCGATCGAAATACATCCTTTTGGACATGCATCTTGGCATGGATTACATGGAATATTTTGTGTACATTCCATAACAGGATGTACACCTGCTTTATGTGTTACACCTGGATAACGTTCAATTTCATCATCGGCCACAAATCCATGTTTTAATAGATTTGTAGAAATAGGAATTCCTTCTTCTGTCGTTTCAATGACTTTTCCTCTATTTTTAGGAGCGAACATTCCTTGTCTTAATCCATCAAGTGCCTTATCTAAAGAAGTAAGTTCTTTATCCATTTCTTCTTTTTCGATATAACCTAAATATTCACTAGCTGCAACTCCAGCCATACGTCCTTCTATCATGGCGGATGAAGCTTCTTCTATACCTGATACATCTCCTGCTACAAAGACACCTGGTAAAGATGTTCTTCCATATTCATCACAAATTGGAACTTGTCCTCCTCGTTTAGGATTGTCTTCCATTTGACATCCTGCCATTTTTAATAGTTGTGACATAGGAGATAGTCCAACAGCTAAACATATTGTGTCGACTTCAAAATGTTTTTCAGTTCCTGGAATAAATTGAAAATTTGAGTCCACTTCAGCAATCGTAACACCTGTTACACAATCGTCTCCTTCTGCTTTGACAATTGTATGAGATAAATAGAATGGAACACCCGTTCTTGCGACTTTAGCTGCATGAACTCCGTATCCACCAATACGTGGTGCTGCATCGACGAGTCCGACCACTTCACATCCACATTGAATTAATTGAAAGCTAACAACTAGTCCTACGTTTCCAGATCCCAACATTAATACTTTTTTTCCTGGCAAAATACCGTGTAAATTCATCATGGTTTGAGCAGCTCCAGCTCCAATAACGCCTGGTAATGTCCATCCTGGAAAAGTAACCATATTCTCAGCAGCTCCTGTGGCGATGATAATCGCATCTGCTTTAAAGTGTTTGATTTCTTCACCTTGTCTTACAACAATTTCTTTATCTTGATATAAACCAATGACGGTTGCGTTTAATTCTACTTTTACACCTAATTGATCGGCTTCGTCTAAGAGTTGTTGTCCAATCACAAAACCTCTGACTTTAGCTCGGTGTTCTTTGGATCCAAAGAATTTGTGGATTTGTTTAAAGAGTTGACCTCCTGGCTTCTCATTTTCATCAAAAACAACGACTTCTAATCCTTTTTTTGCAGCTTCTATAGCGGCTGACAATCCAGAAGGACCAGCGCCAACAACGATTAAATCATATCTTTTCATTTTGCGAATCCTCCTTATTGTTCATCAAAAGGTTTATCACTAACCCCATATTGTGTTCTTACATCCATACCTTGTTTTAATGGAGTAATACAAGTTCGTATATTGGGAACACCATCGACGACCATAACACAGTCTGTACATCTTCCAATGGCACAAAAAATCCCACGTGGCTTATGTTCTTTTTTTGTATAACGATGAACCATAACTCCTGCTGCCTTTAAAGCAGTTGCGATGGGTTCTCCTTCCATGCCTTCTATTTCTTTTCCATCAAAAGTAAATTTCACTGGATTCCCTTTTTCCTGGACTCCAAGAATAGGATGTTCCTTTATTCTTTCTGACATATCTCGTGCTCCCTTCTAAAAAACAAAAAAGTGCCTAAACAGATTTACCTGTTAGACACCGTTGTCTTTTTTGTATAGACACTATTGTATTCTTGTTTCAAATTAAAAATTGTAAAAATCGGAACTATCCTTTTAATATCGTTTCGATTTCAATCGTTGATTTTCCTAGAATAGATGCGATTTGCCCAACAGACAAAGACTTAGCAAGAGTCCGAATTGTATCGTTTTGACCTTCAATCCTTCCTTCAAATCTTCCTTGTGCCAATCCATCTTCTTTGGCTTCACGAAGAAGTTTTTCATTTTTTCTCTGTAACTTAACTTCTCTTTGGTTTTGATCCCACTTGGCAAAGTCATCTTCTAATTTTTTCCAACGATCCTCTCTCTTATCTTTCATTTGAATTTCCTCTCATTTCTAGGAGTGATTGCTCCATACTCTTATACGAAAAAATAACGATTT
>CAVBGZ010000067.1:9002-14246 GCA_963595075.1 Waltera intestinalis | reverse complement strand
TTTTGACATTTCATCATAATTATCACATACAATAACCTTCATGATTCTCTCCTCCACATTTACAGGAAAATTATATCATAGTTCGATCAAAGAAATATTGTTCATTTTAGTGAAGAATTTGCACTTTTTAGTTGAGTTGTCTTAAAATTGAAGAAAAAAATCCAAAGATAAAGTATAATAATTTTGACTAAAGGAGGATTATTATGCCTAAACAAAATCCATTATTAAATATTGTTACAAGACAAAAAGCTGGACAAGCCGTCGGTATTTATTCATGCTGTTCAAGTAATGCGTTCGTTATTGAAGCAGCCATGGAAACCGCAAAAAAACAAAATTCATGTGTCCTAATCGAATCTACCGCAAACCAAGTTGATCAAAATGGCGGTTATTCTGGAATGACACCGAAAGATTTCTTTGAATTCTGCCACGAAAAAGCCAAAGATATTGGTCTATCTGCAGATCGAATCTTTTTAGGCGGTGACCATTTAGGACCATTAACAGTTGCATCTAAGCCAGAAAGCGAAGCTATGGAATATGCCAAAACATTAGTTCATGATTACGTTCGTGCTGGATTTACTAAAATTCATATTGATACAAGTATGAAGGTTGCAGATGATGATCCAAACACGAGATTAAGTGATGAAACCATTGCTCGTCGTGGTGCTACATTAGCTAAAGTATGTGAAGAAGCTTATCAAGAATTGCTAGAAGAAAATCCTGAAGCCATTCACCCTGTATATATTGTTGGTAGTGAAGTTCCAATTCCTGGTGGAGCTCAAGAAGAAAATGCAGGTATGCAAGTCACAAAACCAGAAGATTTCAAAAATACTGTCGCAACATTTGAAAAAGCTTTTGAAGAAGCAGGAATCCATGATGCTTGGTCACATGTCATTGCTGCCGTTGTACAACCAGGAGTTGAAGAAAAAGACGCTGGATGTGAAGAATATCAAAGAGAACGTGCAAAAGATTTAATGGCAAGTATCAAAGATTTTGATCAACTTGTATTTGAAGGTCACTCTACAGACTATCAAACAAAATATAAATTAAGAGAATTAGTTGAAGATGGCGTTGGAATTCTTAAAGTTGGACCTGGTCTTACTTATGCTGCTCGAGAAGGAATTTTCTCTTTATGTATGATTGAAGAAGAATTGGCAAAAGTATACAACTTCGAAACAAGTCATTTCCGTGAAGAATTAGATAAAGCTATGTTGGCAAACCCTGCAAAATGGGCACCATATTATCATGGTACAGATGCTGAAATCGCATTTAAGCGTAAATATTCATTCTCTGATCGTTGCAGATATTATCTACCACAAGAAAATGTGAAAAATGCACTTGATAAACTATTAAGTAATTTAAAAGAACATCCTGTTCCATTACCTCTATTAAGCCAATATATGCCTTTCCAATATACACTCGTTCGAGAAGGTAAATTAGAAAACACACCAGAAGCATTAATTAAGGCTAGAGTTATGTATACAATTGAAGAATATACATATGCATCTCATCAAGAAGAACTTGTAAAATAGTTCTTCTTTTTTTGTACAAAAAAATAAACAAGCCTAAGCTTGCTTATTCATACGTACTAATAGTTCTTTTCCATGATATAAAGCATATACAAATCCAAGTACACTGATCGCATAATTAAGATAAAGTAACCAACCAGTATATCCTTCATTTTTCGCATTCACGATGATTAAAATGGAAAACAGTAACAAACAGATAAATTTAATCACAATTTTATTTGTTTCCATTAACTTTAATGTGCTCGTCTGTTTAGCTTTCTCATTACATTTAAAGTTTTCAATCTTTACTAATGATTTGAGGAATGTTCGAAATTTATATTCCATAAAGGCATAAACAAGGACACCAACAAGAATGCATAACCAATAAGGCAAATTAAACATCAGAGTTAGAATAAATCCAATTAATCCTAAAATAAAACGCATACTATATTGGCGATATCGATTTTCATTGTTTGTTAATACGTACCCACATTTACTAAAAACATCATAATAAATAGCACGGCCTCTTTCATCCAAATAAATATGTAAACCAGAAACACCTATCGTATTTTGAGTTTGATTCGTCTTTCTTTTTCGAGCCATAAAATCCTCCTTTTACCAAGTTACTACTTCTTCTAATTCTTCCGCTTCTTTCTTTTGTTGAAGCTCAACTTCTTTATCATGCACAAAATCATCATATGGAGTTAAAATACCATTATCTTGTGGCTTATCATGCCCATCCATTCGAGTCATGATTGAATCTAATATATTTGTTTGCGTTAATTTTTCCCCTTTTTTATTAAATTTAAAAGGATTGGGTTCACGATCAATTTCTAAAAACATACATTCAAGCGTTGCGATATCAGCTGAATGAATTCCTTTGCAATGAAATTCTAGTTCCTGCAAGATCATGTGACAAAAAGAGCGAACATCTTGCATATCAATATTCCCTCTAAAAATCACGAACACTTTTCGATCATTCGTAACCTTTAAAGGTTGAGACATTGTAAATTTGTTTTGAATCGCTTTTATAATTTCTTCTTGAACTAGGCTCATATATTCAGCATAGTATGGTTTAGATTTACAATCTTCATTTTCATACACTTTAAAATATAAGGTATCATAAATTCCACTATGATGATAAATTGTTCCTTTCACACTTGTTGCATAAAGAACAGGATATTTTTTTGTTGCCATAAATACCTCCTAAATTTCATTTTTATATAATTTTAACCTAAAATTGCATAAAAATGAAATAAGGTTGTAAGGAAATAATTCCATTACAACCTTATATTTTTGAGAGAAAATATATTCTAACTAAATAGTTATGCCACTAGACAACTGTCCAAGGTACTGGTACAAGTGGTGTATAAGAACCAGTCCAAATACCGAAGATAGCTCCAACAATACCGATTACTAAGAATAAACCGATACATTTTACTGGAGTCCAACCTTTTTTCTTGATCAATACGAAGCACATTAATGTGAATAACATTGGAATCAAGCAAGGTAAGATCATATTTAAGTAGTTTTGGATAACGATAGGATCACCTTCACCATTGGCGATAGAGATACCTAATGCAGTTCCTCCACCATAGTTAGAAATCAAAGCACCAACAACGAATACACCTAAAACACTTGCAGCATGAGTAAATGCTTTTGCGTTTGCAGTCATCATTTGAACAGCCTTTAAACCTAAGTTATAAGACCAGTACATTAAACCATAACGTAAAGCCATTTCACAACCAAATGCAATAATGAAGTATAAGATTGGTCCCATTAAAGATCCGTCAATTGCCATATTAGCAGTTAAACCTGCAGTAATAGGAATTAAAGTATACCAGAACAATGCATCACCAATTCCTCCTAATGGAGCAGCAGTAGAAATACGTACTGAACGAATTGTTTGAATATCTGTTTTTTGTTGTTCCATTGAAAGAACGATACCCATAACGAATGTTACTGCGAATGGGTGAGTATTTAAGAAATCCATATTGTGAGTCATAGATGCAGCTAAATCATCTTTGTTTGTATGGATTTTTTCTAGACCAGGTAAAATTGACCATAACCAACCAGCTGATTGCATACGTTCGTAGTTAAATGCAGCTTGTAATTGGCAAGAACGCCATACCATTTTATTTAATGTTTTATTATCTAATCTAGGAGCAGGAGTAGTATCTTTATAAGATGTCATTACATTAGATTCCATCACTTACACCTCCTTGCATAGCTTTAGTTTCAATTGAAGTAATTTTGAAGTCTAATAATGCGATTGCAACACCGATGAATGCAACTAATACTAAACATGCAGATGAAGTTGCTTCTAAGTTACCGAATAATAATGCAAATGCAAATCCAGCAAGCAACCATCCCCACATATCATTAGAAAGCATTATCTTCAATAAGATTGCAAATCCAACGAAACGCATCATTCCACCAGCAGCACTTAAACCACCCATGAACCAAGAAGCGTTTTCACTTAAGCTTTGTAAAGCACCAGAAGCAGCTGTACCACCAACATAAGCGACGATAGCGATAACTGCGAATAATCCACCTAAGATAGCCATAGAAGTATTTAATACAGCTGTGATACCTTTTGGATTTCCTTCATTAGCAGCTTTATCAGCTTTAGCCATTAATCCTGACATAACTGTAAATGTTAAAGTTACAACATATTGTCCGAATGTAGCGAAAATCATACAAGCACCTAAAGCAGCGTTGATATCCATTTTTGCTTTAACAGCGAAGATCATAGCTACTACAGATCCAAGTACAGCGTTAGGAGGCTGAGCTCCACCAACTGGCATGTTACCAATCATCATTAATTCATATGTACCACCAATTACTAATCCTGTTTGCATATCACCTAAGATTGCACCAATAATAGGACAAGCAATAATTGGACGGTAAACAATTTCTGTTAATGAGAATTGGTCAATGGCAAAGAAGAATGTTACAATTGCCAATAACACAATTTCTACAATATTCATAATTTTTTGTCTCCTTTTTTGGATTAACTCCAAAGTTTATTAATATCTTCAGGAGCAATATCAGGTACACGTTGAATCTCAAGTTCAACACCTAATTCTTTCAATTTTTTGAAAGCAGCAACGTCTTCATCGTTTACAGCTACTGTTGTAGCTACCTGACGTTTTCCTTCAGACATGTGCATGTTACCAATATTACATTTTTTAATTGGAACACCACCTTCCACAAGACGTAATACATCTTCTGGAGTTTCGCAAATGATAAAGATTTTTTGTGCAGGACTTGCTTTTCCAATAATGTCAATCGTCTTCTGAATTGAGAAGTAACGAGTTTGAGCATAAGCTGGAGCAGCCATGTTCATTAAACCTTGACGGAATTCATCTTTTGCGACAGCGTCATTCGCAACCAATAATAAGTTAGCTCCAAGAACTCCACTCCATTGAGTTGCTACTTGACCATGAATCAAACGATTGTCGATTCGAGTTAATAAGATATTTGGCATATTCTCTCTCCTTTCTGATAGCGCTTTCTTATTAAGAATAACTATCTTGACTACATTATATAATTTTTTCACAAGAATGCTTTACACATATTAATCAACTATTTGCACTTTTTAGTAATTAGTAATTTTTTTGAACTAATATCCATAAAAATTGGCAAAAAACACAACATTTTTTCCCAAAATCATGCGAAATTCTATAAAAATTACACATTTTTTTAGAATAGAAATTATTTTTAAACAACTATACAA
>CAVBGZ010000067.1:0-8992 GCA_963595075.1 Waltera intestinalis | reverse complement strand
TAAATTCATAACCAAAAACATATGGTATACTATACGAAATAGAAAAGGATGATTCTTATGAATATACAAATTTTTGGCACCAAAAAGTGCAACGACACAAAAAAAGCAGAACGATTCTTTAAAGAACGTCGAATCAAATATCAATTTATTGACATGAACGAAAAAGGTATGAGCAAAAAAGAATTTACTTCCGTAGCACAAGTCAATGGTGGAATTGAAAATATAATCAATCAAAACTCAAAAGATCAAGAACTACTCACATTATTAAAATATTTAACTGAAGAAGACAAACTCCAAAAAATATTAGACAACCCGCATATTATTAAAACCCCAGTTGTTCGCAATGGTAAACAATCTACACTAGGTTATCAACCTGAAGTTTGGAAAAAATGGCAATAAAAAAGATGGCTTTTCCATCTTTTTTTTCTATTTCACGTTATGTTCAGCTTTGGCAGCCGCTAACGTTTCTGGTTTTGTGATTAAATCAAAAGCGACTAGTGCAATTGCACTTGCTGCCTTCACCAAGCCCTCTTTTCCTGCTTCACTAATCGTTGCGTTTGCCATCTCTTTAGAATGTCCTGCAACGCAAGAATCAGCAATCTTAATTCTTCCTTGGATTGTTGGACACACGTAACTTACACTACCAACATCTGTACTTCCAATAGGAACCTCATTAATAGGCTCAATATTTTCAACACCTAATTCTTTGTACGTTTTCGTTAACATATCTGCCAAAACATAATTGATTTTTGTATCCTCATAAGGACATTCATACATACTTGATTTATATGTTGTCTTTGTAGCACTACAAGCACCCTTTACACAATCTTCAGCCCTACTAGCAACCTCTTTACAATATTCCATTGTTGGTGCTCTAAAATAATATTCCATACTAGCATAGGCAGGAATCACATTAGCGGCTGCTCCACCATCACGGATAATTCCATGAATATATGTTCCAGGAAGAACAAATTGACGTAACATCGAAATTGAATTATAAGTCATAATGGCTGCATCCAAAGCACTATGCCCCTCTTGAGGATGACATCCATGTGCGTTTTTCCCAAAGAACTCATATTTAATCGGTAAAATTGCTAATGATCTAGAACCAACTCCATTATCTGTTCCAGGATGAACCATTAAAGCTGCATCCACATCATCAAAAACTCCAGCCTCACTCATTTTTACTTTACCGCCAAAATTTTCTTCTCCAGGTGTACCTACTACACGAACAATACCACCAATATCATCTATGACACTCTTCAAAGCCACACCAGCTGCAATTCCAATAGCCGCAATCAAATTATGGCCACAACCATGCCCAACCTCAGGAAGTGCATCATACTCACACATAAACGCAATCGTAGGACCCGTTTTTTTAGATTTGTATTCAGCTACAAAATCCGTATCAATCACAACACCACTCTTCACTGAAAATCCAGCATTTTCTAAATAAGAAACTAAAATTTTCTGTGTATTGTATTCTTGAAAACCAGTTTCTGGATGTTCATACAACTCCTTAACAATACCCATATAATCATCTAAATGACATTGAATTGAATCCATGATTTTATCTTTATATTCCATAATCAAAACCTCCACGAAACTACTATACTCCAAATAGAAAAGATGTGCACTTTAAACATGCACATCTTTCATCAACTAAATACCATCTGTAACTTCTTCTTGTACTGGTTTTTTAAGTTCAAAACGAACAACTTGATCTTTTCCAACACTCACAGCAGATTCTGCCAAAGCTTTTACATCTTCACTAAAAGTACGAGTCAAATTAATTTCGACCAACATACCTAAATTTGTTCCAGCAACAACTTCAACATTTCCCTTAGGGAATCCAATTTCAACTGCTGTTTTAAAAGGAGAACCACCAGCCAAATCACATAATACAAGAATAGAATCACAATCACTTAATGAATCCATTGCACTTGTAAGTTTCTTTGCTAAATCTTCTGTTGAATCTGTAGCCTCAAAATCGACTGCAGCATAATTTTTAGGTTCACCCGCAATCAAATTTAAACTTGTCGTTAAACCTGATGCAAAATGACCATGACCTGTTACAATTAATCCAATCATAAAATACCTCCGTATACTTATTTTGCTTTATATTCGTAAATTGTTACGCCCTTAACAACACGATTGACTTCTCCAGTAGGACATGGATTGTCTGGTGTAATATCATAAGATAATGACTTAAACAAGGCGATTACTTGAGCAACTAAAATATAATCAAATCCTAAGAAAATATTATCTTTGGCATGATCTAAATCAAAATTAATAAATAGATCCACCATTGATTCAATTTCTGCATCCGCATGACTAGAAACTGCTACTAAACGGTTTTTCTTTCTTTGTCCAGACATTTCTTTAATAATATCGTATTCATATTGTCTTTGATATTCATCATCTGATAAATAAACTACAGTTAAGCACTCATCATTAATAACTGATTTTGGACCATGTCTAAATCCCATTGGACTATCAAAAGTTGTTGTTACTGTACCAGCCGTTAATTCACAAATCTTTAATTGTGATTCTTGCGCAATACCTTTTAAAGTATTTGCACCAAGATAAACAATACGGTTGAAATTGAAATCATTTACTAATTCTTCTAATACAGTATATTTTTCATCTAAGAAAACTTGTCCTTTTTCAATAACACTATCCATTTCTTTTGAAACTTCATCAAGTTCATCTAATCTGAAACATAATAAAGCAGCCAACATCATATTTGAAAAACTTGAAGTCATCGCAAATGATTGATCATGTGTTTCTGGAGTTAAGTTAATACTATAGGCATTATCACGAGTATCTGCAGCTTTAGCTAAAGCTCCATCCTTATTACATGTGATAAATAAATGATACACATTTTCTTTACAAACTTCATCTGCCACTTGTACAGAACCAACACTTTCTGGAGAATTTCCAGAACGTCCAAAGTTCACCAATAAAGTCTTTTTATTACGACTCAAATAGTTTTCTGGAGTCTCAACTAAATCCGTTGATGCATATGATTTCGCATGATAAGACGTATAACGATTCACATATGAATATAGCGCATTACCTACATACTCACTTGTTCCAGCACCTGTAAAAATAATGTCTGGATCCGCATCACTTAATACTGGCTCTAAAAATTTTTCAATACTTGCCTTCTCGTTTTTAATTTGCGCAATTGTCTTTGCCCAAGTCGCAGGTTGTTGATAAATTTCCTGAGCTGTGAAAATTCCCTTTTTCTCTTCCCAAATCGATTTTTCTTTTCCGAACATACTTTGCCTCCTGTTTTTACAAACATTATAATTGTTTTTGTCCAAAATAAAAGATTTTTGATGAAAGATAACTAAAAAGTGCAAAAAATTAGTTAAAAACCTCAATTGTATAGCTACATGACCACGATTCTTCAGGTTTTAAAACAATAGTTCCCTCTCTATGATAGAAATCACAATCCACTTTTCCAAAGTCCGCATGCGAATACCAAGGCTCTATACAAATATAATCACTAGGCTCTTCATGAGACCACAAAGCTAAAAATGGAAATCCATCAAAATGAACGGATAAACATTTCTTGTCATTATGATATAAAGTTACACAGTCTGATTTTAATTCTTTATACACCAAAGTCGCATACTTTTTTAAATCCTCTCTAGAAAGTTTCCACTCTGAAAATGAAACAGGTACAGATGAATTATCTTCCAAATTCACTCTTTGACAATTTTCATGCTCAGAAAACTTTAAAGTATAGGATTCAAAATCATCATATAGTTTAAATCCTGGATGTAAGCCAAATCCAAAAGGCATATCTCTCTCATCATTATTTTTTATCAAATAAGAAATTTTTACCTTATTTTCAATCAATTCATACTTAATTTCATAATGAAAATCAAAAGGATATTGAGCTAAAGTATTTTCATCAGCATCCAAAGTGAAAACCAAGGCATCTTTTGATGGCATATTTTTTAAAGTCGCATAACGAATCAATCCGTGATTCTTCATACTATACTTCTTACCATCGATTTCATAATCTTTTGTATACGTACTACCAACAATAGGAAATAAGGAAGGATTTTTACCTGACCAAGCCTGATCTCCTTGATATAAAACCTCTTCTCCATTTGATTTTTTAATCAAATGCTGCATTTCGCCTCCAGCTTCTACACACTCTAATTTCAAAACATCGTTTTCTAAAATATAAGCCATCTTATTCTCCCTCTTTCTGTTTTAAAAACTTATATATTCCATCTTCATCAACTCGACCAATCACATAATCCGCAACACTTTTCAAAGCTTCACAACCATTTTCCATAGCACAAGAAACATCCGCAAGTTTCAACATATCTACATCGTTTTCGCCATCCCCAAAACAATACACCTGATTAAAATCATGTTCATCCATAATTTGTTCGATTGCCTTTGACTTATCCACACCACAAGCACGAATTTCCAAACAATCCGGATATTCAACTATACTTAGATGTTTAAATAATTCCTTCGCCTGCTCTTTAAGTTTGTCTTCACAAAATAAAATCACATTTAAAACTTCATCATCACAATATGCCTTTTGAATAGGCGCATTTAAATACAACCTGAAATAAATATCATGAGCATATTGACTATCCTCTGTACCTAAATAATTTCCGTCTTTAGTACTATATCGATATGACAATCCATTTACTTTACTGAAAGCATCAATATGTCTCATATCCTCAACACTTATAGGATATACATAATCTTTAACACTTTGACTAATAAAACTACCTCCATCGCTAATTAAACAATCAAAATGAAAACTACGCATTGCCAAAGGAAGATTTTTTAGTTCACTACGACATCGACTTGTCGCAAGACCAACAAAATCTCCTCTTTTCTGAAGACGATTTAACATTTCAAACGTCTTATCACTCACTTCATGGAAAACATTGTTATAAAGAGTTCCATCCATATCAAAAAAATAACCATTCATAATACTACTATAAAACAAAAAGACGGATTTCTCCATCTTACTTTACAAATTCTTTAATTTCATCAATACGCTCTAAAGTTTCATCATATCCTAATTGAAACCATGGTCCTAATTTCTTAGGATCTGTCGTATAACGAGTTACACCTAAATCCTTATGAGGACGCAACACGATAGCTTTGCCTTGTTTTTCCAAATTGGCAATTGTGTCCCATTGCTCTTTATAACGAATATGACGTTCCTTTAAATCTTGAGTAATTTTGTCATCTTTATATACCCATTTAGATAACCACAACTGCCACTTAGGAGCCGGCTTACGAACGTACCCTTCTTCCTTAGTAGAAATAATAATATGTTTATCATTTCCAGACTTAATACTTTGATAAATACTAATCATATCTACTAGACCTGCATCCATATACATTCGCCCATTAAATTGATATGGCTTTGCTAGAAGCAACAATGCACAACTTGCCTTTACGACCGTCTGATCTTTATCAACTGTACTTTTATCAAAATATTTTACTTCATGCGTTTCAATATCATATAACCCAATATCCATTTGTGTTTGACTTGAATAAAACGCATCAAAATCTAGAGGCTCCTTCGATTCAATATACTTAGCTGTTGCCTCAATACCGAAAAGACTTCCCTCTTTAAAGAATGGTTCTAAACCAACGACACCCTTTTGACATGGAGCATCAATTCCAGTTACTTCAAGTCTTTTGATTTGTTTTGAAACATAACTTAATAACACCTCTGTACCAGCACTAATGCCAACACAATACGGTAAAATAATATCATGTTCCAATAAACACTTTAAAACTCCAGCCGAATAAGCCGCCTTCGTTCCTCCACCTTCAGCAACAATCCCAACTCTACTCACGACAAACTCCACTCTCTTTAGCAGCTAAGCCAACCGCATCCGCAACAACATCTGCCACTCTAGGATCAAGAGCCGAAACAATAATATGTTCATGATCTAACATATCTGAAGTAACCATTGAACTAATCGCATATACCGCAGCCTCTTTCATCGCATCATTAATACAAGTAGCTCCGACTTTTAAAGCCCCTTTGAAAATTCCAGGGAAGGCAAGAATGTTATTGATTTGATTAGGATAATCACTTCGACCAGTTCCTACAATATAAGCCCCTGCCGCTTTGGCATCATCCGGCTCAATTTCAGGAGTTGGATTGGCCATTGGGAAGACAATCGATTTTGAATTCATAGAAGCAATCATTTCCTTAGAAACAATATGTCCAGCACTTACACCAATAAATACATCAGCACCCACTAAAGCATCCGCCAAAGAGCCTTGAACACCTTTTTTATTCAGTTGATCAATCAAACCTCTTTGTCCAGAAGTCAAATCCATATCTTCTTGAAGAATACCTTGTTTATCTACCAAAATAACATTTCCTAAACCAATTTTTAATATTAAAGTCGCAATCGCAACACCAGCACTACCTGCTCCGTTAATGACGATGGTAGGATTCTCTTTTTCAACTAATTTTAAAGCATTGACTAAAGCTGCACACACAACGATAGCTGTACCATGTTGATCATCATGGAAAACTGGAATATGCATCTTTTCTTGAAGACGTTTTTCCACTTCAAAACATCTTGGAGCCGCAATATCTTCTAGATTAATTCCACCAAAGCTTGGCTCTAAGCTTGAAATAATATTGACCAACTCATCTGTATCTTGTGTATTCAAACATAAAGGAACGGCATCTACATCCCCTAAAGCTTTGAAAAGAACACACTTTCCTTCCATAACAGGCATACCGGCTTCAGGGCCAATATTACCTAAGCCTAAAATAGCACTACCATCGCTAATCACCGCGACAGTATGTCCACGTCCTGTATATACATAACTATTCTTGATATCTTTTTTAATTTCCAAACAAGGTGCAGCTACACCAGGAGTATATGCTACAGACAAATCATCACGTGATGCAATCTTCATTTTAGGAACTGTTTCAAGCTTTCCATTCCACTCCTTATGTAATCTTAAAGCTTCCTTTGCGTAATCCATATAACCCCTCCTATTCAACAATTTTAAGTACAATTTCAACCATCTTGTTCATCTTTTGTACGCTCGCAAACTCAAAACGACCATGATGATTAAAAGAGCCTGTACCCAAATTTGGACAAATCAATCCTTGCGCTGTCAACATAGCACCATCTGTGCCCCCTCTAACAGGAACACTAATAGGTGAAATACCACATTGTCTTAAAGCCCATTTTGCTTTATTGACACTACGCATATCCCCATGCATATATTGACGCATATTCTCATATTGATCACGAATATCTACATGCACTCTATGACCATATTTTTCATTCATTTTTTCAGCAACAACCATCATTTTTTCTTTTTGAGCAATAAAACTATGTTTACTATGGTTACGAATAATATATGTTAATTTTGCACTTTCACAAATACCTTCCATACCTACTAAATGATAAAATCCTTGTCTTCCAGAAGTATGAGCTGGCGTTTGCTTTTTCGGCAATGAATTTACATACTCCATAGCCAATAAACTCGCATTCACCATACGATCTTTCGCATCCCCAGGATGAATACTTGTTCCTGAAATCGTAACAAGTGCTTGTGCAGCATTAAATGTTTCATAATCCACCGAATCCACACGATCTCCATCAATCGTATACGCATAATCGACTGGAAATTTCTTTAAATCAAAATTTTCAACACCACGACCAATTTCTTCATCTGGAGTAAAGGCAACCGCAATAAATCCATGATTTTTCTTTGAAGCGATCAATTGATCAATGGCTTCTAAAATAATCGCAATACCCGCTTTGTCATCGGCTCCTAATAATGTATTTCCATCTGTCACAATCAAATCATCCCCGATAACTTGTGATAGTGCTGGAAATTCATCAGGATTCATTGAATACTCATCATTCAATTGAACCGTTTTACCGTCATATTTAGAAATGATACGACATTTTACATTAGCTCCTGTAATCTCACTTGCGGTATCCATATGAGCAATAAATCCAATACGATCAAAATTTTCATCACAATTCGCATTTAAATACGCATAAACGATACCTTCTTTTGTAAGCTCTACTTTATCAAAACCTAAACTTTCACATTCTTCCTTCAATTCATTTGCCAAAACAAGTTGTTTTGAAGTACTAGGAGAAGATGTACTTTCCTCATTTGATTGAGTATCAAAAGATGCATAATGCATCAAACGCTTTTCTACTGCCATAAAAATCCTTCCTTCTTAAGCTAATTCTTGTGCTAAACGTGGAACAATTTGTTTCTTTCTAGAAACAAAGCCTTCATTCGCAAACTCTTTAACAACATTACGAACAAAATGAGATAATTTTCCTACATAAATGAATTTTGATCCTTTACCCTCAACATTTGTGATAACCATTAAGAATAAATCATATTGATGAATTTTATTTTCTTCTTCCATGTATGTCATAAAATCCTGTTTCATTTCATCCACAATACTTAAATCATATGTAAACACTTGACTAACCGCAATATGATTTCCACTCAACATATACTCTTTGACATCATTGTATAAAATCTCTTTAAATTCTTTACCACGAATACTCGCTGTATTTTCAAACAATTCTGTTGCCATTTCGTCAAAATCTAAATTGAATTTTTCACTCAAACGTTTTGCCAAATTACGATCAATCTGAGTACAAGTTGGAGAATTAAAATTCATTGTATCACTGATCATTCCATACGCAATTAATTTAGCGTTCAATTCATCAATTTCAACACCTAATTCACCATACATTAAACCAACAATGGTACAACTGCTTCCTACAATCATATTTCTAAAAACAATTGGACGATCTGTTTCGATATCCCCAATACGATGATGGTCGACAATTTCTAAAATTTCACCCGTCTCAATATCACTAATAGACTGTTTCTTTTCATTATGATCTACAAGAATAAATCTTTTCTTTTCTGCCTTTAAAATATTGTAACGTGCAACAGAGCCCAAAATCTTATT
>CAVBGZ010000066.1:0-14350 GCA_963595075.1 Waltera intestinalis | reverse complement strand
ATTCACTCTATATCATCCCCTAATTCCTTTATTTTTTGAATCTGATCTGCACTCGTATAGTTTTTTAAATATGGATTCTTTGCGATATCAGGAATCTTTTCTAAAATTCCCTCTCTGTAATGTTCTTTTTCCGAATAGAAAGCAATTTCTAAATTTGTAGTCGTTTCAATATAGAGCTTATAGAACACAAAATTATCAAACGCATCCTTATAAGATGTTACATCAATTCCTCTTTCTTTAATTTCATTCAATGCATGTGTAACTACAAATTCTAAATCTCGAATCTTAATTGGATTTAGCCTTTCAATAATCGTACCTGAAACATTATCATAATAGCCATAAATTAAAGCGTGTACCTTACAAAATTTATGAGCTAGTACACTACACATCAAAGTAAAATGATTGTCTTCAAAAAAACGATTCTCAATAAAACGAAGCTTATTTTCTTTAATAAATTGAGTAGAATATAGTTTTGACCAAACCGTTAAATTTAAATCTTGTGTAAGTCCAACTAATATTTCTTTTCTTGATTCGGCATCTTCTAAATTATAACAATCAATACTTGGAACGTTTAAATCATAACTCGGACTTTCTTTACTTGAAAACATGAAAGCCTCTCCTTGCACAATGTCATACTCTTCTTTTTCCATTTCTGAATGTAAAAGAGTCAACATTTCTGGATGAATCCAATCATCCGCATCGACAAAAGTTAAATATTTCCCCGTACTTACATCCATCCCTGCATTTCTTGCTCCACCAGAATGGCCTTTGTTTTTTAATTGTTTGACCACAATATTTGCTGGATATTTCTTTTGAAATTCATACAACATTTTTAAACTCTCATCCGTAGATAGATCATCGATAAAAACAACTTCTAAATTCTCAAAGCCATACGTTTGATGATAGATCGAATCAAAACATCTTTTTAAAAAGTCTTGTGCATTATAAACGGGAACAATAACTGAAATCTTATCCTTTCTGAACATAGTTTCACCTTCTTTCTTTCATTCTAGCATTTGTGATAAAATTAAGAAAAGAAAAATAGATAGGAAGTGTTGGCTATGGGCAAAAACAACTATGCATTACTTACACAAATTTTAGATGATTCAAACGAAATGATTCAAGTCAGTGAAATAAATAACTTTTCGATGTTGTATGCCAATCATACTGCCAAAAAATATGCCACACACTCCAAAGAAGATTATTTAGGAAGACCATGTTATGAATATATGATGGGACTCGACAAGCCATGTCCATTTTGTCCTATGCACAAAATCGAAAATCAAGATAGCTATGAAGCTGAGGTAGATAATGGTAAAGAAGTTTATAAAGTAAAAACCAAAAAAATAAAATGGAATGATAAAGAAGCCTTTATCGAATATGCATGGGACATTACAGATTTACGTCGTTTTCAACAAAATTACCAAACACAAACGCAAGCCCTCATTTCATCCATCCCTAACGCTCAAGGTGTTTTTCATTTAGATTTAAGCTCCGATTCCATTCTATCCATCAACGGTTTGTCAAAAGAAGTTTTGGGCATGGAGCAATGCA
Source organism: Waltera intestinalis (assembly GCA_963595075.1). Lineage (GTDB taxonomy): Bacteria > Bacillota_I > Bacilli_A > Erysipelotrichales > Erysipelotrichaceae > Holdemanella. The sequence continues at coordinate 12,796 of CAVBGZ010000066.1, read as the reverse complement.
AAACAGTTAATGAATTGATTCAAATGGTCGCAAGCTATATTCCTTCCAAAACCAAAAGAGAAGAATTTTACAATCAATTTAATAAGGACAGTCTTTTTAAATCCTATAAAGAAGGTAAAAATGATTTAAAGATCGAAGTCTTATCTTACTTTGATGATAAAAATATACGTCCTGCAAGAATTACAGCACGCTTTATCATCAATCCAAACACCAAACATATGGAATGTATTCTTTATGGACTCGATATTACAGAAGAATATAATGAAAGAAAAAAATATGAAGAAGAACTTAAAGAACAATTAACAATCTTTACCGCTCTATCCGATGCCTATGCCAATGTCTATTTAGTCAATCCGCAATCGAATACAGTTAAAATTCTTAAACTAAATGGATATGTCACAAGCAGTATTCAAAATGATTCTGATTTGTGGTATGACTATAAAAAATTAGAAGAACAATATGTTCATGAGCGCGTTCATCCAGAAGATCAAGAAAGAATGCTTAATGACATTCATATAAATACCATCATAAAAAAGCTTTCAAACACTCATGAATATACAGGAAACTATCGTGTTCTAGATAAAAACATTCTTCACTATTGTCAATTTAAATATATTAAATTTGAAAACAGTGACTACATTGTGGCTGGTTTTCAAATCACAGATGACATCATTGAAAATGAAAAACGTCTTCACCAGCAACAAGAAGAACAGGCTTTAATTTTTAACAGTCTGACGTATAACTATAAAAATGTCTATATTCTCAATTTAGATAATGCGAGTGCCAAAATTTTAAAATATGAAGACAAAAATGAAATGTCTCGATTAGAAAAACTTGTAGGCCAATTCTTCCCATATGAACAACCTTTAAATCAATGGATTCAAGCGGATGTTCATAAGGATGATCAACAAATGTTAATAGATGCCTTAAGTGCCAAAAACTTACGCAAAGTCTTTGCAAAACAAAATGAGTTTACAGGCATCTATCGTATGTGGGTTGATAATAAAATTGTTTATTATCAATACAATCTCATTCGTACACATTCAAAAAATCAAATTGTGGCCGGTTTTCAAAATGTCGATGACATCCTACAAAAACAGCGAAAAGAAGAAGAAAAACGTCGTAAAGAATTAGAAGAACAATTGTCTATTTTTAATATTCTTTCTCGCAACTATCGCAATGTTTATCTTGCCAATTTAAATGATGGTACGGCTAGAATTTTAAAAGTCGCCAAAGATTATGATTTAAAACAAGTCATTGATCAAAAAAATCAAACTTTCCCTTATGAAATTGTTTTAGATTACTGGATTCAATATCGCGTTCATCCAGAAGATAAAGATAGACTCAGTAAACTATTAAGTCGTGAAAATCTAAAAATGATTTTATCAAATCAAGATGAACTTTCAGGAAACTATCGAAGTATGGATTCTGGAAAAATGTGTAATTATCAATTCAACATTTATAAAGTAGATGATAATGGCACTGTTATTGCCGGATTCCAAATTATTGATTCCATTATTGAAGAACATTTAGAACAAGAGAGAAAACAACGTGAAAAAGATGAGGCCTATCAAAAAGAATTATTAAAAGCCAAACAAGAAGCCGATCGTGCTAATAAAGCGAAAACAGAATTCTTAATGCGAATGAGTCACGATATCAGAACTCCATTAAATGGAATCATAGGAATGCTTGATATTGCGAAACGGTATCCGGATGATTTTCAAAAGCGAGAAGATTGTAGAAATAAAATCTATGATTCAGCCAACGTTCTTTTGGAACTCATTAATGAAGTCTTAGATATGTCTAAACTTGAATCTGGAAACATTACCTTAGAACATGTTCCATTTAATCTATTAGACCTTTCAATTAATGTCTATACCATGATTGAAAGACAAGCTAAAGAAAGAGGGATTGAAATCATTCAAAAAGATTGTAAGATTCCTCACCCTAACCTAATTGGTTCTCCTGTTCACTATAAGCGTATTTTGACAAACATTTTAAGTAATGCGATAAAATACAATAAGGAAAACGGTAAAATCTATATTACATGTAAAGAGATTGAATATGATGGTAAAAATTCGATCATTCAATTTGTATGTCAAGATACAGGTATTGGAATGAGTGAAGAATTTCAAAAACATCTTTTTGAACCATTTATGCAAGAAAACAATACCGCTCGTACACGCTACTATGGAACTGGACTCGGCATGTCGATCACAAAAAATATTGTGGATGTCATGAATGGAAGTCTTACTTTTGAAAGTAAAAAGGATGAAGGAACAACATTTGATATTCGTATACCATTTGATGTTGATGTTCATACACAGCCATTAAAAGTAAAAGAAGAAACAAAACCATACGCTTCGATTCAAGGATACAATATTCTTGTGGTAGAAGATAATGAATTGAATATGGAAATTGCTACCTTCATTTTAGAGGAAGAAGGAGCTAACGTTATACAAGCATCTAATGGAAAAGAAGCGGTTGATATCTTTACTCATTCACAAGAGAAAATCGATGCGATATTGATGGATATCATGATGCCTGTTATGGATGGTTATGAGGCAACGCATCAAATTCGAAAATTCAATACTTCCATTCCTATTATTGCGATGAGTGCCAATGCGTTTGTCGAAGATAAACTTGCTTCAAAGAAAGCAGGAATGAATGAGCACATTTCAAAGCCTTTTGAATCAAAACAATTGATTGAAATAATTTCAAAATATGTCAAAAAAAAGTGAGAAGATGAATTCATCTTCTCATTATTTGTTTAATATAAAGCGATTAATGACCTCAGCAACTGCACTATGGTCACAATCATTTTCTGTGATAAAATCACAATCTTTTTTCATGGCTTCATACGTATTACTTACGCCGACTCCTAGTCCTGCTTCTTGGATCATGGAAAGATCATTGTAGTTATCTCCAATCGCAATCGTATCTTTGATATCAACGCCTAATACTTCACATAAACGTTTCAGCCCACTTCCTTTAGAAACTCCTTTACGATTAAATTCCATATATCGATTGGAAGAATAAGAAACATCCATATTTCCCGTTAAATCTTTGATTTCAGATTCAATCTTCATCAAGTAATCATAATCCGTATTCATATAGATGACTTTAACAATTTCTTGTCCTCTTAAAAACTCAATGTCATCCGAAAAGATTTCTGTACAAGGCTGTCTATTTTGTAGATAAGTGACTTCTTCTGGATAAAAATTTCTTACCCAAACCTGATCTTGTGTATAGACATGAATACAAATATGATCATATTCTAAACCTTTTTTATATAAAGCTTGAGCCTCATCAAAAGTAATGCCTTGAAAATACATCACTTTTTCACCTTTATTTTCCGTAATCGCACCACCATTATACGAAATCACATATTGATCTTCTTGATCAAATAATCCAAGTTCCTTTGTCGTAACGTGAACCGAATTATAGCCTCGGCCAGTTGCCGGAACGAATTTAACACCCAATTTAGTTGCTGCATGAATGGCCTCAATATTTTCTTTTGTGATTGTACGATCTCTAGAAATCAACGTTTCATCTAGATCACACGCAATAATTTTATACATAAACAAATCCCTCCTAAAACACTATACACTTACCTCTTCTTTATTTTCAACAAGAAATCCCAACATGGTTTCTGATGTTTTTTCATAATCTTTGACATCCAAGTTAAAAAGATGGGAATTAAAAGAATGTTGATCATTAAATATAGGATTTGTGTCCACTTTAAAGAAACAATATAAAAGAAGTTAGAAAAGCCAAATATACCGACAAAGAAAAATACGGTCATAAAAACAACTAAGGCTCTTCTTATTTTTGTGAAAGGTCTACAAATACGAATAAGTACAACTAGGGCATTGATGCCTGCCAAAATTGTACACATGCTTGAAAATTCCAAATAAGAAGAATGGAATACAAGCATAAACAAATAACAACATATTACACTGACAATAACACAAGCTCCTCCAGGAATCGCTTTAGAAAACACATTCATCAAAAAATTTCCTTTTACACGGTTTCCATTGGGTTCTAAAGTTAAAATAAAGCTTGGGATTCCTGTAGCCAAAGCAGAGATCAAAGTTAATTGAATCGGTTGAAAAGGATACTTACGAATCAATAAGATGGTTAATAAACTTAATCCTATTGAAAAAATGGTTTTTACTAAAAATAAGGAGGCTGTCCTTTGAATGTTATTAATGATACATCTTCCTTGATATAAGATACTAGGAAGTGCATCAAATTGATTTTCAAGTAAAACGAGGCTTGCGACATTTTTACAAGCTTGAGAACCACTCTGCATCGCAATCGAACAATCGGCTTCTTTTAAAGCCATCACATCATTCACTCCATCTCCTGTCATTGCGACCGTATGACCATTGGCTTGTAGGGCCTTAACAAGTTCTAACTTTTGTGTTGGAGTCACCCTTCCAAAAATCGAATGATCTTCACAACAACTTGAAACATCTTCGACATCGGATAAGTCAATCATTTTCCCAGCTAGATTGGCTTTTTTTGCCAAAGCCTGTACAGTGCTAGGATCATCTCCAGAAATAATTTTAATTTGTACGCCTTGTGATTTAAAATAATCCAAATTTTTTTGTACATTTTCACGAAGTTCATCTTCCAAACAAATCATGCCTAATACTTTTTCATCTTTCACTAAGGTCATGACTCGCATACCAAGACGAGTATAATTATTAATTCTTTGAACAACACTTTGTTCTGGCTCTTTTACAATATAAGAATAGGCCCCTAAATAGTAGGTTCCCTCTTCAAAGGTTACACTCGCATATTTTCTTTGTGATGAAAAAGATTCATAAGATAGTGCTTGTTTTCGTTGTGGGTTACCAATGACTTTACGTATAGCGCGAACCGTCGCATTATCATCTGGTAATACGGCATACATATCGGCAAGAATTTGTTGAATATCATCATCCATATGGGATACGACTAAATTTCCTTTTGTGAGTGTGCCTGTTTTATCTAGGCATAAGACATCCACTCTTGCTAAGGTTTCAATACAATATAATTCTTGTACTAATACTTTTTGTTGGGCAAGCTTATAAGCACCAATAGCTAAAGCCACACTTGTCAAGAAGACGAGTCCTTCAGGAATCATTCCTATAACGGCTGCCACTGTATTTAAGGTGGCTTGCGAATAATCGGATACAAGGCGTTGTTTAATAAATAAAATCAGACCTAATGGAATCAGAATGAGTGTGCATAGTCGAATAATCGCATCAATGGAATCTCTTAATTGCGAAGGATATCGTTTATAGCGTTTGGCATGTTTTAAAATCGAATAAGAATAAGTATCTTCTCCTACTTTTTCTACAAGCATTTTCCCTTGTCCAGAAACCACGAAACTTCCTGCGAGTAGTGTTGCATCCTTTTCTTTAAATATCGCATCACTTTCTCCGGTTAATACAGATTCATTACATTCGATTTGTCCTTCAATGAGTTTTCCATCGCAACAAATTTCATCGCCACTCTTTAAGATTAGAATGTCTTGTTCTAAAATTTCTTCAACGGGTATTTCAATTTCTTTTCCCTCTCTAAAAACAATAGCTTGTGCTTGATTTAATAAAGAGAGTTCATCCAATATTCTTTTTGATTTAATCTCTTGAAATAGACCTATACATGTATTTAGAATGACCGTTATCATAAACAACATGTTTCGATAGGACCCTGTAAAAAAGACAAGGATGGCTAGTAATACATTGATTGCGTTAAATAGGGTGAAAAGATGTTGTTGAAAGATTTCTTTATAGCTTTTTGAGATAATTGGCTCTATTTTATTTGATTTCATCAAAACATCACTCCTTAAAAAAAGACACGTCAAAAGACGTGACGTATCAATTAGATATATTTTAATGGTGTATCGGCAAGGCTTGATATGGCTTGGGCATAAGAAGTAATGGCCAAGTTGGATTCAATGGCTTGTTGAAGACAGAACATTAAGAGTCTTGTATCAAAGGCTTGGAAGTCGTCATCCAAATAGATGGCTGGATATTTTGATAGTTCATCCAAAAGTTGATCTATATTTTTAAATCCATGTTCTTTCGAAATGCCTGCCACAATGACATTTTCATGTAAGACAGCTTTTAATCCAGTTAATAAGGCAACATAGGGTTTGTCTGATTTTTGTACAAGCATCATTTTATTTTTGGGGCATGTCGCAAGTTTTAATACCCATTCACTTTTGCAGCTTACTACAATTTGTGTGCATCGTTCATCTTTTGCGAAAAGTTCAATGAGTGAAAGGAGCTTTTCATAAGTGTCTTGTTGATCTTGACAATCGTCAAATATTAATGCTGAATATTCCATTGTGTCCTCCTCTATCCCTGTAAGTCTTCGGGTAATGTGATTTTTTTATTTGTGAAAGAAGATAAAACGACTTTTATCTTTTCATTACTATACCATTCAACAAGTTGTGCATCATCGGTTGCTTGTTGGCCTTTCCCCTTTTCATGACAAGCTTGAATCAATGTTGTTTTAAACGCTTGTGGAGTTTGTGCATGATAGATTGTTTCTCTTTTTAAAGTTTCCTTGACAAATCCATCCACAACAACTTTAGTTGTATCTACACTTGGTACCATCAATAGACAGGCGTTATATGTTTTAAGTTCTTTTTTTAATGTATCGATCCATTCATCTTGAAGATAGGGTCTAGCTCCATCATGAATCATCACATAGTCTTGATTCACAACTTGTAGACCATTATAAACACTTTCTTGTCGAGTTTTTCCACCGATGACCACTTCAACTCGATTATCGACTTTATATTTTTCTTCAACACTTACCTTTTCATATTGGGCCACGACAAGTATGATTTGTTTACAATCTTCATCTTTTAAAAAGAATGACATACTTTTTTCTAGAACTGTTTGTCCGTCTTGAAAAGTATAGAAGACTTTATTATATTCTAAATTTGTACGGCTTCCTTTACCGGCTGCCAAAATAATTGTGCTATAGTTCATGCATCAATTATATCAAAAATAAAAAGTAATACAAAAATTAGTTTGCATTACTTTCATATAATTCTTTTTCTTCATCCAGTTTGGCTTTTAATTTGTCTTGAATATCCATTAAACATTCGAGTAAAAATGGATTAAAGTTTCCACATTCTCCATTTTGAATCATGTCTAAGGCTTTTTGATGTGGAATTGCCTTTTTATATACACGTTCGCTTGTAAGAGCATCATAAACATCCACAATCGAAACGACTTGAGCTGAAATTGGAATTTCTTCACCCGTTAATCCGTCAGGATAGCCTTTTCCATCCCACCTTTCGTGGTGCCACCTGCAAATTTCATGGCCCACCTTAATTAGTGGTTCATCTTGATAGGCATGTAAAGATTCAAGCATTTCATCTCCAATGATCGTGTGTGTTTTAATAATTTCAAACTCTTCTTTTGTAAGTCTTCCTGGTTTATTTAATATTTTCGCATCCACACCAATTTTTCCAATGTCATGTAACGCAGATCCAAGTGAGATCAAATCGATTGTTTCTTCAGTTAAATGATATGGATTTCCTTTTTCTTTTAATTGTTCAAGCAACATTTTCGAAAATTCTTTTAAATGTACAATGTGCATTCCACTTTCTTGATTTCTAAATTCAACAATGTGAGATAAAATTCCAACCATCATACTGTTGTTTTTTTCTTTTTCTTCAGATTGGCTTTGTACAAGTTTATTTAAGCGAGTTTGTTTCGAATATAATTTCATCGTGTTAAATACACGCTGATAAACAATGGTCATATCAAATGGTCGTGAGATATAATCAATGGCTCCAAGATCATATACAGTTTGAATAATGGATGGACTATCCTCACTTGAAATCATAATGACAGGGATTTCTTTATAGTGTTCATGTTTTTGCATATAATCTAAAACTTCTTCACCAGACATGCCTGGCATATTGAAGTCAAGTAGTACTAGAGAAATCTCTTTATAATGATCATGTAAAAAATGTATACATTGAATTCCATCTTCTACTTCATAGATTCTAAAATCTTTTTCCAAAATCATGCGTAGAAATTCACGGTTCATACTTGAATCATCTACGATTAGAATGCCTTGTTTCACATCTTCCATATCTTCGAATTGCGAATTTTCTAAAATAACAACATTCTTTTTGTTTTTGGCTAAGAACATGCATTTTTCTGCACTTTTTAACGCTTTATCTACATCTTGATTTTCAGATTGTGCAGCACCAATACTCATTGAACATGATAAATTCATGGATTCTTGTGCACTTAAATCATTTACTTTTTTTAAAATCGTATTTAATTTTGTAGATAATGCCTTATCTGAAATGTTAGGCATAATGAGTACAAAACAATCGCCACTATAGCGAATCAATATGTCTTGAGATTGTATTTGAGATTGTATGGTTTTGGCAACACTAGACAAGAGTTGATTGCCCATGTCATGTCCTAAAGTTTCATTATAAAGTCTAAAATCATCCATATCTAACATGGCGACTCCACATGTCATCTTTTTTCCTTTGATTTCATCTTCATAATAGTCTCGATTTAAAGTTTGTGTTAATGAATCGCGATAGATTAATTTTTCATATTGTCTTAATTCGTTCAATAATTTTTTTCGTGATTGTGTATCCATAACGTCTTCTTCTTGTAACTTCTCATAAGTTTGAACAACGTATGGTTTTGAATCCACTTCGAAATATATACTCATCACATAAAAAGTTTCATCATTCACGACTTTTATACGAACAATTTCTTCTTTTTTACGTATTGTTTCTTCTGCAAGTTTTGCATCAAAAAGATATGAATTTCCGATCACAACATGGCTTGAATAATCCATTTGTACTACATCGTCAAAACAATCTTTTAATGTTTCTATTTCTTGTTCGAACTCTTCCCTATTCATGTTCTCATTTTATCATGAAAAATAACCAAAAAACAATATAATCAATCCATATATAAAACAATTTCCATCTTTTCTAGTGATTTTTGAACGTCAATTACACGTTGATTTCTAGAACCTCTAAAAGCTAAAGATATATCCTTTTGTTCCTCAACAAATGGTCCATCTACTAATACATCAAGTAGTGAAAGCATTTCATCGGTTACTTCACAATGTTTTCTTCCTCCATCTAGTAGATCTTGGTCAAGAACAAAGCCAGTAAAAGACCATATATTTTTATTTGGAAGTTCTTTACGAACACGTCTTAATAACTTTACAAGTTCCCTTTGATTTTCTGGTTCAAAAGGTTCACCTCCAAGCAAAGTTAATCCAGATATATGTCCAGGTTTTAACGCTTCTATAATTTCATCTTCTGTTTCTTTTGTATACAAATTTCCATAATCAAATGCCCATGTTTGGGGTTGAAAACAATTTTTACAATGATTTGTACATCCTGATACAAAGAGTGTTACACGTACTCCTTTACCATTCGCAATATCATTTTTCTTTATATTTCCATAATGCATAAAAATATTCCTTTCTAATTTGAAAAAGATGCCCGAAGACATCTTTTAATCCTATAAATGTAACACTCTCTCTTTGATTTCTTGAGTACGACCTTGATTCCAGAATTGAGTGCCAATATAGCCACAAGTACGTCTAGCTACATTCATCTTTTCTTGATCACGATTTCCACAATTTGGACATTCCCAAACCAATTTATGATTTTCGTCCTCAATGATCTTGATTTCTCCAGTATATCCACAACATTGACAATAATCACTCTTCGTATTCAATTCTGCATACATGATATGATCATAAATATGTTTCATAATAGCCAATACGGCATCAATGTTATTTTCCATATTTGGAACTTCTACATAACTAATCGCTCCACCTGGAGATAATTTTTGGAACTGCGATTCAAACGTCAATTTTGTAAAGGCATCAATATCCTCTGTAACATGAACATGATAAGAGTTTGTGATATAGTTCTTATCCGTAACATGAGGAATCAAACCAAAACGCTCCTGAAGATGTTTTGAGAACTTATACGTCGTAGATTCCATTGGAGTTCCATATAATGAGAAATCAATATTCTCTTCGGCCTTCCACTTTGCACACGCATCATTTAAATGTTGCATAACCTTCAAGCCAAAAGAAGTACCCGGCTCTTTTGTATGAGGTCCACCCGTCATATAATAAACACACTCGCAAAGACCAGCATAACCTAATGAAATCGTTGAATAACCACCAAACAATAATTTATCAATAGGTTCACCCTTTTCAAGACGTGCTAATGCACCATTTTGCCAAAGAATCGGAGCCACATCACTAGGGGTTCCTAATAATCTTTCATGACGACACATCAAAGCTTTCTTACAAAGAGCCAATCTTTCATCCATGATTCGCCAGAATTCTTTTTCATCACCCTTACTAGAACATGCGACATCTACTAAGTTTAACGTAACAACACCCTGGTTAAAACGACCATAATACTTAGGTTTTCCATTCTCATCCAAATAAGTCGTTAAGAAAGAACGACAGCCCATACAAGGATAACAATGACCTTCACCATTCGCATCCACTTTTAATTCCAACATCTTCTTTTCAGAAATATAATCTGGAACCATTCTCTTAGCCGTACAACGAGCAGCAAGCTCTGTTAAATACCAATATTTTGAATCTTCTGTAATATTATTTTCCTCTAAAACATAGATTAATTTAGGGAATGCCGGTGTAATCCAAATACCCTTTTCATTCTTTACACCCTTCATTCTCTGCTTCAACATTTCTTCAATGATAATCGCTAAATCATCACGTGTCTGTCCTTCTTCAACCTCATTTAAATACATAAATACAGTTACGAAAGGAGCCTGTCCATTTGTAGTCATTAAAGTAATGACTTGATACTGAATCATTTGAACGCCCTTTTCGATTTCTTTACGAACACGCATTTCAGCCATCTTATTCACTGTTTCTTCAGAAGAATCTAAATTCAAAGATTCCAATTCTTCCTTCACTTCTCGACGTGCTTTTTCTCTAGAAACCTGTACAAAAGGTGCTAAGTGAGAAAGTGTAATGCTTTGTCCACCATATTGAGAACTTGCAACTTGAGCAATAATCTGAGTTGCTACGTTACAAGCTGTTGAAAAACTATGTGGCTTTTCAATCATTGTTTCCGAAATAACCGTTCCATTTTGAAGCATATCTTCTAGATTGACCAAACAACAATTGTGCATGTGTTGGGCAAAATAGTCTGAATCATGGAAATGAATAATACCCTTTTCATGCGCTTCCATAACATCTTGAGGCAATAAGAAACGCTTTGTGATATCCTTAGAAACTTCACCAGCCATATAATCACGCTGAACACTATTGACTAAAGGATTCTTATTTGAATTTTCCTGTTTTACCTCTTCATTATTACGCTCTAATAAAGACATGATTTGTTTATCTGTTGAATTAGCTTTACGAACTAAAGCTCTCTCGTAACGATATGTAATATAATTATGAGCCACCGCAAAACAACGATGCTCCATCAATTCACCTTCCACCATATCTTGAATCTCTTCAACATTTGGACTTCTCTTTAAATTTTCACACTTATCCACAACACTTCTTGTGACAGAATGAATCAAAGCTTCATTCATTTGATTATGTGTAGTTGCTTTATTTGCCTTTTTGATCGCATTTTCAATTTTTTCTGCATCAAAAATAACTTCTTCGCCACTTCTTTTAATTACGTTCATCTTTTAACCTCCTAACCCAATTAGTTGACGTTTCAACTATCTCTTCTCGCTATTAAAAGTATACCTTTTATTTTTCTTAAAACAAGGCTTTACTTTATCAAAAAATGTGCTTGCACGATAAATAAAAGAAAAACATTTTTAAATTTGTTAATTAATGCAAATAAGCTCATTTTGTGCAAATCCATTTATAACACAAATATTAACCTTATAATTGACACCATTCATGTCAACTATACATATTTTTTGATTTTTTAGGATTTTTTCACATAAGCTTGCTAAAATAGAATCAAAGATAAAAAGGAGGGTTCTTATAATGAACTATACGATTAAAGGGGATTCAGATTGCCCACTTATTGAAATTCAACTTCAAAACGGAGAACAAGTTATGATTGAAAGAGGCTCTATGGCCTATATGTCACAAGTTTCAATCACAGGTAAAATGAATAGCAGCAAAAAAGGTATTGGAGGCGTACTTGGAGCCATTGGAAGAAGTTTAACTTCAGGCGAAAGTATGTTTATTACAGAAGCTACAGGAACAGGAAATGATGCATTACTAGGAATTGCACCTGCCGTACCTGGAAAAATCGTTCGTTTAAAAGTCGGCGGAAACAAACAATTCTATTTAAACAACGGATCTTTTGTTGCATGTGATAAAACCGTAGCTTACGAAATGAAATCACAATCTGTTGGAAAAGCTTTATTCGCCGGAACAGGTGGACTATTCGTTATGCATACAACAGGTGATGGAGATGTATTAGTAAGTGCATTTGGAGATATCATGGAAGTACATGTAGATGAAGATCACCCAATCACAATCGACAATGAACACGTTGTAGCTTGGGACGATTCATTAACATACGAATTAAAAATCGCATCCGGAACATTTGGATTTACAACAGGAGAAGGAATTGTAAACGAATTCCATGGCAATGGTGTTGTATACATTCAATCTCGTAACATCCATAATTTAGCAGATGCCTTGGTTCCATTCTTACCAGTAAGTACAAAAGAATAAAAGAAAAAGCGGAAACTCCGCTTTTTTATTTTAACTACATTTATTCCCATCACAATAAATACAAGAATGGTCACACTTTTCG
>CAVBGZ010000065.1:0-14519 GCA_963595075.1 Waltera intestinalis | reverse complement strand
AATCCCCAAGAGTCCACCATTTTGAAATGTAAGTTCCGAAAGGGACTTTTTTTGTATCTAAAAGTTTCAATTACATAACGATTTGTTTATTTAAGCTCGAAAATTGTTTCTACATATTCTATTTTCTTTGTATACTCATGTGTTTAAGAGTAAAATGAGGACATATGTGGAGGAAGTTATTGTGTTAGTTGATTATCATGTACATAGTGAATTTAGTGATGATTCACAATATGAGATGGAACAGGTTGTTAAGGATGCCATTTCTAAAGGATTATCTGAAATTTGTTTTACAGATCATGTGGATTATGGGATTAAAAAGGATTGGGATGATCCAGAAGGTATTGAAAAAAGAAGAGGTGGAGTAGGAGAACTGGAATGGATGTATCTTGCGAATGTAGATTATCCAAAATATGTTGAGAAGATTCATTTCCTACAAGAAAAATATAAGGATCAAATCACAATTAAACTTGGCTTAGAATTTGGTATGCAGATGCATACAATACAAAAGTATGAAGACCTATTTTCTAAATATGATTTTGATTTTATCTTATTGTCTATTCATCAAATTGAAGATAAAGAATTTTGGACAGGAGATTATCAGGCTGGCAAAACACAACAACAGTATAATGAACAATATTATAACGAATTATTAAATTTAGTGCGTCATTATAAAAATTATAGTTGTTTGGCTCATTTGGATTTGATTGTTCGATATGATCCGGCTGGTGTATATCCTTTTGAAAAGGTTAAACCTATTATTACCGAAATCCTAAAACAAGTGATTCAAGATGGAAAGGGTATTGAATTGAATACGTCTTATCATCGCTATAAATTGAGTGATACACAACCTTCTAGAGAAATTTTGAAGTTATATAAAGAGCTGGGTGGAACTATAATTACAATTGGAAGTGATTCACATAAGGAAGAGTATTTAGGTGCGTATATAGAGGAAGCACAGACGATTTTGAAAGAAATTGGCTTTGAATCTTATTGTACATTTGATCATATGAAGCCAATTTATCATAAATTGTAAAAAATGCTTGTATAAATTAAATTTGTGTGATATTATCATGCAGTAAAAGAAATGGAAAGATAGAAGCGCCCCTTCTCACCTGATGTCTTAGGGACATGGGTCATAGAGCCAATTCAGTTTGAATTCGTTTAAGAGTGATGGGTGCGTACTGTGCCCATTTTCTTTTTGTGAAGAATAAAGGATGGTGTCGAATATCAATAACAGAAAAGTTGCCCCAAACAATGTGAATGACGATTTGTTTAATGAAAAAATTCCTTTTAAAGAAGTTTTAGTCATTAATGCGAATGGTGAACAATTGGGCGTTATGTCAAAAAAAGAAGCGTTAGATATTGCCTATAAGCAAAATCTAGATTTGTTGTGTGTAGCTCCGAAAGCTCGTCCAGCCGTATGTAAGGTTTTGGACTATGGTCGTTATCATTTTGAACAACAAAAGAAAGCAAAGGAAGCTAAGCGTAAACAACATGTTGTCGAAGTTAAATCTTTGCGTTTATCGCCAATTATCGATACACATGATTTTGAAACAAAGGTAAGACATGCGTCTAAATGGATCGAATCGGGCATGAAAGTAAAGGTTGATATGCGATTCCGTGGTCGATTGATCACTCGTTTAGAAGTTGGTCGTAAGATCATGAATGATTTCCTCGAAGCTATGGATGAAATAGCTATCGTTGAAAAGAAACCTTCAATGGAAGGGAATACGATGTCAACAGTGTTGGCACCTAAAAAGAAGTAGACAGTAAGGAGGACTAGACTATGCCTAAAATGAAGAGCCACAGAGGATTAGCAAAACGTGTTAAAAAGACAGGTTCTGGAAAATTAAAGAGATCACATGCTTATACATCTCACCGTTTCCATGGAAAGACTAAGAAACAACGTCGTCACTTAGCTAAACCAGCTACTGTACATGCTACAGATTACAAACGTATTAAGGAAATGTTAGTTAAGTAATAAGGAGGATATAGAGAATGGCAAGAGTTAAAGGTGGAACAGTTTCACGCGCTCGTAGAAAAAAAGTGTTGAAACTTGCCAAAGGTTACTTTGGATCAAAACATACATTATATAAAACTGCAAATGAGCAAGTAATGCACTCATTTAAATATGCATTCAACGATCGTCGTAAGTTAAAATCAAATATGCGTAAAATCTGGATTACACGTATTAATGCAGCTGCACGTATGAATGATTTATCTTATTCTCGTTTAATGCATGGATTAAAATTAGCAAATATCTCAATCAACCGTAAGATGTTAAGTGAGATGGCTATTCATGATGCTGAAGGTTTCTCAAAACTTTGTGAAGAAGCTAAAGCAGCATTAAATGCTTAAGAACTGTCAATTTGACAGTTTTTTTTGTTGACAGGATGAATCTAATAAGATAAACTGATAACAGTTAGTTAATCCTAACTATCCACTAAAATAGATTTCAAGGGAATGTTGCTCTTTTCACAAAATTTTTTCTTACTTCTAGACTTTTGAAATCTAAATGCTTCTTAATTTATTTTTTGGAGCAACATCTTAAGACACGAAAGTGTCTTTTTTTTATGCGCGTTTTCATGTATACTATAAATAGTTAGACAAGACTAACAATTAAAGGAGAGCGGGTATGAAAGAATGTATTCAATTTGAAAATGTAACAAAAGAATATAAAACAGATGAACAATCGTTTTATGCATTAAAGGATGTATCTTTTTCGATTCATGAAAAAGAACTTGTTGTTATTTTAGGACCAAGTGGAGCAGGGAAATCCACCTTATTGAATATTATGGGCGGAATGGATACGGTTACTAGTGGAAAGGTCTATGTAGATGATCTGGAAATTAGTTCTTATTCACAAAAAGAATTAACACAATATCGAGCGGATAAAATTGGCTTTATTTTTCAATTCTATAATATTCTACCTACATTAACCGTTAAAGAAAATGTAGATTTGATTAAGGATGTTACAAATAATCCTAGAAATACAGATGAAATCTTAAAAGAAGTGGGATTATACGCACACCGTAATAAATTTCCAAATCAATTATCTGGTGGTGAACAACAACGTGTTTCTATCGCAAGAGCTATTGCTAAAAATCCAAAATTACTTTTATGCGATGAACCTACAGGAGCCCTTGATTCTAAGACGGGTGTTGAAATTTTAAAGTTACTGAAACAATGTGCTTTAGAAAATACGGTTGTGATTGTTACACATAATGCTCTTATCGCTGATATTGCGGATCGGATCATTCGAGTAAAGAATGGACAAATTGTAGAAAATTCTTTAAATGAACATCCAAAAAATATTGATGAGGTGAATTGGTAATGCGTCTATATAAGAAGTTAATACGTGATTTGTGGATTTATAAAACCCAATTCTTTACTGTTTTTTTGATGACTTTCATTGGTATGATGGCTTTTTCTGGAATCCATGCGTATATGGATGGTATGGACTTAAGTGCGAAACGATATTACAAACAAAATAATCTACAAGACTTATGGGTCACATCCACCAATATTACGCAAGAAACTATGGATGATTATTTAGCGGTAGATCACGTAAAAGACGTGAATCGTGCCTATAGTGTAAATGCAAAATTAAAAGGATACAAAGATGTAAACCTTGAAACGAATGTCATTGAAGAAAACACAATTTCAAAAATGCACATTATTTCTGGAAAAGGTTTTAATGCTAAAAAGGATGGAGCATGGCTAGATAGTTATTTGGCAGACTATTTAAATATCAAAGTTGGAGATACACTAAAACTTATGATTTCAAATCATATTGTTAAAGTTAAAATTATTGGCTTAGTAAATACACCAGATCATGTATATTTTGTCAAAGACAGCACAGAACTATTTCCTAGTCATAATAAATATGGTTTTATCTACATTTCAAAAGAAACGTATGAAAAGCAAATGAATGTTCCTGTTGTCTTTAATAAAGCCTATATTGATATAGATTCTTCTAAAAATGAAAATCAAGTAAAAAAAGAGATTCGTAAATTAGATTCTAATGTTTTATCAATAATAAATCGGAATTCAAATGCTTCTTATGTGAAGTATCAATCCGAAGTCGATGAAGGTAAAACATATTCAAGTGTTTTTACAGCCATGTTTTTATTTATCGCCATCTTATCTGTAATGAGTACGATGAATCGATTTGTGAAAAAACAAAGAGTACAAATTGGTACGTTAAAAGCAATTGGATTTTCTGACTTTAAAATCTATACTCATTATATTAGTTTTGGCTTTATAGTCAGTCTTGTGGCGAGTGTTCTTGGTGTCATTATTGGATCGATAACGATTGGAAATTACTTCTTAAATACTGAAATTGAATATTTTGAAATGCCTAATGCGACTATAGAAATATTACCAATTGTATATGCCGTAGCTCTATTATCCGTTTTATGCATTTCTTTCGTTAGTTATTTTTCTAGCCGTACGATTTTAAAAGAAAGCGCAAGTCAAGCTTTACGTATTGAGGTGCCTAAAGTAAAAAGTAAAAATCTAGATTGGACGTTGCGTTTTAAAAATGCGAAGTTATCAACAAAATGGAATATTCGAGATATCACTCGAAATAAGGCAAGAACATTTGCCTCATTATGTGGGATTGTAGGATGTACAATGCTTCTTGTATGTGCTTTTGGATTATATGATTCGATGAGTGCGTATTTAGATTGGGAATATGACATTTTGAATCAATACAAAACGAAAATATCTTTACAAGATACGTATACACAAGACCAATATGATCATTTAGTTGATTTATATGGAAATAAAACAACACAAGATACATATGTAGAATTTAAGATGAAACAAAAGACAATCACAAAAGCATTAACAATCAATGATTCAAAAGGAATGGTTGCGTACACAGATCATGATAAGAATCTTATCAAATTAAAAGATACAGGTATTTATGTAACAGAAAAATTAGCTGAAACGTATGGATTAAAAAAAGGAGATACAATTCAATGGCATACGGTTGGTAGTGATACATGGTATACTTCGAAAATTGTAGGATTAAATCGGGATCCACAAAATCAACAATTCAATATGTCGAAAAAATATTATGAGTCTTTAGGCTTGAAATATCGTCCTAATTCCATTTATACGAATAAGAAGGCTAAAAAGGTAGATGGTGTTTCAAAAGTTTCTACAATTGCTTCGATTCGTGAAGGCATTGAAACAATGCTAGAGACAATGAAGTCAATGGTTGTTTTATTGATCGTATTTGCGGTCATTTTAGGTTCTGTCATTTTATATAATTTAGGTGTTCTTTCTTTTAGTGAAAAAGAATATCAATTTGCGACATTAAAAGTGTTAGGGTTTAAAGATAAACAGATTCGCGATATTTATGTAAAACAAAACAATTGGATTACTGTGCTTGCGATTTTAATTGGGTTACCACTTGGCTACTTGATGCTAGATTATATTTACAAAAATGCACTGTCTGACAGTTTTGATTTTAATGCGAGCATAAAAACAATCTCTTATATGTATGCGATTGTGGGGACGTTTATCGTTTCATATGTAATGAATCGTATTTTGGCTTCTAAAATTAAAAAGATTGATATGGTAACAAGTTTAAAATCGAATGAATAGAGGTTTGGTAAGACTTACCAAAGTCTTGAATTCTAATTTTTACAATGGTAGTATGACAATATATAGGAGGAATATAACATGAAAGATGGATTAAAAAATAAAACATTATGGACTTTTATTGGAGGAGCTGCTGCATATGTTGCGGGTAGTAAATTCTTAAAGAGTGATACAGCTCATGATTTAGCTGTAAAGAGTTTAGCGAGTGGTATGAAACTTAAAGAGGATACAACTTGTAAATATGAAACAATCAAAGAGGATGCTAAAGATCTATTAGAAGAAGCTAAAGTGAAAAACGAAGGATAATTTTAGATGTCTAGTTTTACAATCGCCCATGACCTTCCTGGAAGAATGAGGATTCGTTATGGGCGAGATATTTTTACAAAATTACAAGGCGAAATTCTAAAAAGAGATCTTAGCAATTGGTCAATGATTCAAAATGTGGAAGTCAATTCCATTACAGGTTCTGTATTAATAACTTATACAAATGAGTATCGAGAAAGCTTGTTAGAAAAATTGAATAGTATTGATATAGCCTATTTAAAAGAAGCGGATACAACAGGTATCGTACTCCATGAACAAAGCCCTGAAGTAAAGGCTATGAATCATGAATATACGATGCGGTTTGTAAAAATCGTTGGAAAACGTTATTTAATTCGATGGTTTTTACCGACTGGAATTGGAAATGCGATTACGATTTATAAATCAATACGGTTTATAAAGGAAGGCCTTCATTCATTAGCTCAATTAAAGATGAATGTACCTGTTTTAGATGCGACTAGTATTTCTGTTAGCTTACTACAAAGAAATTTCAATGTAGCTGGAAATATCATGATGTTATTGAATATTTCAGATTTACTAGAAGATTATACACGTAAAAAGACAACGCTTGAATTGTCAGAAAGTTTATCTATTCAATTTGATAAGGTATGGATTTTAGAAAATGGTCAAGAACGAGAAATCCCTATGGATCAGTTAAATAAAGGGGATATTGTTGTTGTTCAAACGGGAAGTATGATTCCTGTCGATGGTGAAATTGAAAATGGGGAAGCCATGGTCAATGAGGCTAGTTTTACAGGTGAACCATTATCTAGAAGAGTGAAACAAGATGATACTGTCTTTGCGGGTACTTTGATTGAAGAAGGAAAACTTTTTATTAAGGTAAGAAACTTGCAAGATGAAAGTCGTATTCAAAATATTGTAAAAATGATTGATACAAATGAATCTTTAAAGGCAAGCATTCAAGCAAAAGCTGAACATCTAGCTGATTCGATTGTACCATTTAGCTTTATTGGTTTCTTTGGCGTTCTAGCTCTTACAAGAAATGTGACACGTGCTACAAGTGTTTTGATGGTGGATTATTCTTGTGCGATTCGTTTATCGACTTCAATTTCCATCATTAGTGCCATGTTAGAAGCAAGTAATCGAAATGTATTGGTAAAAGGTGGAAAATATTTAGAAGCTGTTAAGGATGCAGATGTTATTGTGTTTGATAAAACAGGTACATTAACGAATGCAAATCCAAATGTAAAAAAAGTAACTCCTTTAAATGGATACACGCGTGATGAGGTTTTACGTATTGCTGCATGTCTAGAAGAACATTTCCCTCATAGTGTTGCCAATGCGATTGTTGCACAAGCTAAAAAAGAGGGTATTGTTCATGAAGAGGAACATGCGAAAGTGGAATATATTATTGCGCATGGTATTGCGACTTCATTACACGGAAAACATACCGTTATCGGTAGTGATCATTTTATTTTCGAAGATGAGGGTATAGAAAAAACACCTGAGATTGAAGAAATTATTTCTGATTTGGAAAAGGAAGGTGCTGGATCTATGATTTATCTTGCGATAGATTCTAAACTTGCTGGTATTATCAGTATTTATGATCCAATCAAAAAAGAGGCTGTGAGTGTCATTCGTAATTTAAGAGAATTGGGCATACAAAAAGTTGTCATGTTGACAGGGGATTGTAAGAATGCAGCACAGGCTGTTGCTTGTGAACTTGGATTGGATGACTATCGTTCGTCTATTTTGCCAGAAGGTAAGGCGGAATATATTCGTTCACTAAAAGAAGAAGGACATACAGTCATTATGGTTGGAGATGGTATTAATGATACGCCGGCCTTATCTACAGCGGATGTTTCTGTTTCTATGCAAGATAGTTCGGATTTAGCAAGAGAACTTGCTGATGTGACTTTGGTTTCAAGTAATTTGAATGAATTGATCACATTAAGAAAATTATCTACACAATTATTTGATCGTATTCATTCAAATTATCGTGTGATTGTCGGATTTAACTCAAGCTTGATTGCCTTAGGTGCACTAGGCGTAATAACACCAAGTATGTCAAGTTTGCTTCATAATGGAAGTAGCTTTGCGATTTCTGCACTTTCAACAAGGAAATATTTGGATTAGAGATGCTAGGTTCTAGCATTTCTTTTTTTTATATAGTATGATATGTGCATGGTACAGAATTTAACAACAAAACAATTAAGAGATGTCACGAATGTGATGTTTTATACACGAATGAAGCATAAAAATATTTTTTTAAAAAATACGTTTGTGATTGGATATACATTAGTAGGCCTGATTTTGTGTGTCTTTTTTACTTATCAATTTTTTGGGAAAGTAAGAATTTTTGCGTGCATGTTTGGTGGCCTTTCTTTTGTGTGCTTGGCTTTACTTGTTTATATTTTTATTTGTCGAGCTAGAGAAAAGGATCGATGTAAAAGACTTGTTCGTGTGAAAGGAGGCATTCCTTGCACGATTAATTTTAGAAAAGAATGTATCGTATGCGATGGTAAGGCTGTAAACTATAGACGATTTAAAAATGTGTATTTATATAAAGGTATTTACTATTTAGTTGATAATAATGATGTAATGGTGATTGTAAAGTGTGAGGAGTGTGAAAAAGCACTTTATAAACATCATCATATTCAAATTATTGAAAAGAAGAAATTATTCACGTTGATATAAAAAGAGACTTCGTTATGAAGTCCTTTTTTTTTATACTTTTTTGATTAGTGGGAGAATGAACATATTGTCTCTTTTATAAGCAATTCCA
The DNA here is from genome assembly GCA_963595075.1 of Waltera intestinalis. Taxonomy (GTDB): domain Bacteria; phylum Bacillota_I; class Bacilli_A; order Erysipelotrichales; family Erysipelotrichaceae; genus Holdemanella. Next base: position 5,839 of record CAVBGZ010000065.1, on the reverse strand, counting down.
ATCTCTAAAGGCTTTGATTCTTTTAAATCAATCGCTACTAAGCCTGAATAATCAAATACTTCTAAATTTTTCTTTGGCAATATACTAATCACAGAACCTAGACGAACATTACTAATAATCGATTCAAGTCGAGCTGTACGAACGATGTTTGGGATTATTTTATATTTTTCAAATAAATGCATGCAAGTTTCATACACGGTAGTATATGGATGCATAAAAATAAAGGCTTCATTTTTTATGTCTTGAATCGATATGTTTTTTTTATTTGCGTATGGATGATTCTGCGGAACAACCACAACGAGCTTATCATATGCGATAGGCTTGAATTCACAAAGTTCCATTGGAACCATGCTTTTTCGTACAATCACAAGATCAAATGAAGAATCTTTTAAGCCTTGAAGAAGTTCTGGTTCTTCTGCTTCTAAAATAGAAATAGAATATTGTTGATTGGAAAGCATAAAATGTTGAAGGGCTTTCGTCAGATTATATTGCGAAGTAATGGGAAGAATACCCATTTTGATTTCAGGTTTCTTTTTACTATAAGTAGCCATCTTTTCTAACATTCCCTCATAATTTCTTATTAAAACAATCGCTTCCTTATAAAAATCTTGTCCTGCCTTTGATAAAGTAGCGGTGCGATTTTTACGATTAAATAATTCGCATTCCAACTCATTTTCTAATTTTTTAATTTGTTTGGACAAACTTGATTGTGTTGAGTGCATTTGATGTGCTGCATCTAAAAAGGTTTCACATTCGGCAGCAGCTACAAAGTAATACAATTGTTCAAAAGTCATATTTTCTCTCCTTATAAACAGAATAGCATTTTTTATAATAGATTCCAATATGGAAACAATTGATGCCCAAATTTGAATTGATTGGACTTTAAGTAGCTTTTAAAATACAAATAGAAAAGGAAAGAAAAAAGATGGAAAAAGTAAATGATTTAAGAAGTGCCATTTCTTGTTTGGCCAAAATGAATAATCAATTGATTGAAACAGATGTGGAAGTTGACCCAGAAGCAGAACTTGCTGGAATTTATCGTTATGTTGGAGCCGGTGGAACGGTACAACGTCCAACCAAAGAGGGGCCGGCTATGATTTTTAATCGTGTGAAAGGACACCCTGATGCGAGAGTTTTGATTGGTCTGCTTTCAAGTCGGAAAAGAGTTGCGAAGCTTTTAGGGTGTTTGCCTAGTGAGCTAGGAAAGAAATTATATGAAAGTGTAGATCACCCTATTCCACCTATAGATATTCATGGAAAAGCACCTTGCCAGGAAGTGATTCATCATGTAGGAGATCCGGATTTTAATTTATATGATTTGGTTCCAGCACCAACCAATACACCTGATGATGCAGGACCTTATATTACTTTAGGTATGTGTTATGCCACACATCCAGATACAGGCGTTCATGATGTAACGATACATCGTTTATGTATTCAATCGAAAGATGAGTTATCTATCTTTTTTACGCCTGGTGCAAGACATATTGGTGCGATGGCCGAACGAGCTGAACAATTAAATCAAAAGTTACCAATTTCTATTAGTATTGGGGTTGATCCAGCAATTGAAATTGGCTCTTGCTTTGAAGCACCAACTACGCCATTAGGTTATGATGAATTATCGGTTGCTGGTGCTTTACGTAATAAAGCTGTTGAATTGTGTTCTTGTGTTTCTGTAAATGAAAAAGCCATTGCGAATGCTGAATACGTCATTGAAGGCGAAGTAATTCCTCATGTTCGTGTTCAAGAAGATCAAAATCGTCATACTGGTTATGCAATGCCAGAATTTCCAGGCTATACAGGACCTGCAAGCAGTGAATGCTGGTTGATTAAAGTAAAAGCGGTAACGCATAGAAAGAATCCAATCATGCAAACTTGTATTGGACCAAGTGAAGAACATGTTTCAATGGCTGGAATTCCTACGGAAGCAAGTATTTATGGAATGGTTGAAAAAGCCATGCCTGGACGTTTGCAAAATGTATATTGTCCATCATGTGGTGGTGGAAAATACATGGCTGTTCTTCAATTTAAAAAACTTTCTTCGAGCGATGAGGGAAGACAAAGACAAGCCGCTTTATTAGCGTTTTCAGCCTTTAGTGAATTGAAAATTGTGTACATCGTTGATGAAGATGTGGATTGTTTTGATATGAGTGACGTATTATGGGCTATGAATACTAGATTTCAAGGGGACGCTGACATCATAAATATTCCAGGCGTTCGATGTCATCCTTTAGATCCTTCAAACGATCCAAGCTGCTCACCAAGCATTCGAGATCATGGAATTGCATGTAAGACCATCTTTGATTGTACGGTCCCTTATGATCAAAAAGAACGTTTTCATCGTGCCCGATTTAAAGAGGTCGATGTGAAAAAGTGGGTGAAAGAATGAGCTTTAGTTACAAGATAGAAGAGTGTACATTAGATCAAAGAAAAATTGTTTTTAGAGCCTATCGAAATCTTACTTATGTAAAAAATCCAGAGGATGTTTTTCATCAATTGAATATGTATGTACCGCAACAAATCTTGGGATCGGACTTAAGTAAAGCTCCTATTTTTATTCCGAATCATGTTGGGGGCTATTTATCCGGAAAAATCATGGAGCCAGCTTATGATAAACATGGTTGTATGAACTCCATCTTTCTAGCCTTAGAACATGGATATGTTGTGGTCAGTCCATCCATTCGAGGTAGAGAACAAAAAAATGAAGATAATCACTATGTTGGAAAAGCACCGGCTTGTATTATTGATTATAAAGCGGTCATTCGATTTTTACGACATTATGATTCTGAATTACCAGGAAATAAAAATAAAATTATTGTGAATGGAACCAGCGCAGGAGGTGCATTAAGTGCTTTGCTTGGTTGTAGTGCCAATCATCCAGATTATGAACCATATTTAGAAAAGATTGGAGCCTACAAAGCAAGTGATGAAGTGTTTGCGGCATCTTGTTATTGCCCAATCACAAATTTGGAACACCAAGATATGGCTTATGAATGGCAATTTCATGGAATTTATGATTATTTTCGTAAAAATATGAAGATGGATGAGGAAGGACGACCTACCTTAAGTAATGAAGATGGAAGGATGAATGCAGATCAGATTCAATATTCAAAGGATGTTGCCAAAGAATTTATTTCTTATTTGAATGGTCTGCAGCTAAAAATCAATCATCAATATCTTACGTTAAACGAAGATGGAAGTGGTTCTTTTAAGGATTATTTAAAAAGTCTAATTCTTAAATCAGCACAAAAGGAATTGGATGCTCCGGCAAAACGAACACGTCAAATCGATGATTCAAAGGTAACAGATAAAGAATGGATAAAAATCGAAAATGGAAAAGCAATTGATTTGGATTTTGATGCATATATAAAAGAAATTACAAGAATGAAAACCGCTTTAGCTTTTGATTCTGTCGATGGAAGTTCAGGGGAGAATGATTTATTTGGAGATGAAGAGGGAATACCTAAACATTTTACAAGCTATAGTCAACAAAAAGATAGTAGTCAAAGATTACAAATGGCGGATGAAAAGGTAATTCAATTGATGAATCCAATGAATTATTTATTCGATGAAAAAGTAACAAAAGCAAAATATTTTCGCATCCGTCATGGATCCTGTGATCGAGATGGAGCCTTGGCTATTCCTACGATTTTGGCTTTAAAGCTAAAGGAAGCAAATATTCAAGTTGATTATTGTTTGCCTTGGAATATTCCTCATGCAGGAGACTATGATTTAGAAGAGTTGTTTATGTGGATTGATGAAATTTGTAGGTGATTTATGAAAAAGAGAATTGTAGTGGGAGCTTCTGGAGCAAGTGGTATTCCTTTGTTGGTGGCTACATTAAAATTGATTCAGGAATCTAGTCAATATGAATCGTATTTGATTTTAAGTGATAGTGCAAAAGTGACAATTGAGAAGGAAAGCAATAGCTCAATTGAAGAAATCAAAGCTTTAGCTGATTATGTTTTAGATATAAAAAATATTGCTGCACCACCAGCTAGTGGCACGTTTCAATGTGAAGGAATGATTATTGTTCCTTGTAGTATGAAAACACTCGCGGGAATTGTTAATGGGTATTCGGATAACTTACTTTTAAGAGTAGCTGATGTGACCCTCAAAGAGAAAAGAAAGCTTGTTTTAGCAACTCGTGAAAGTCCTTTAAGCACGATTCACTTACGGAATATGTATGAATTATCAAAAATGAGGGATGTGTATATTATTCCTCCTATGTTAACCTATTATCACTTGCCCAAAACAGTAGAAGACATGACTTATCACATGGCTGCAAAACTTGTTGGACCATTTGGTATAGAAGCAAAGGAATATCGAAGATGGAATGGGTAATTCAAGAATCTATTCAATTGACAAAGGCTACCCTTCATTTACAAGGAGCATATATTGGCAAGGATTTATTGGTTATTCTTTCTGGAGGAGAAGAACATATCGGATGTGTGGTTCAATCGTTTCCACGTTCTTCTTTAAAAGAAAATCATAAAATCAGTGCAAGCTCATCCATCTTGAATGTGATTGGACATAAGGATGATTATTTGTGTCGATATGTGGCTGAATATTTTTGTAAAACACTCGAAACCATGGTTGTATGTACAGGGGGTATTCATATAGAGAATGCAACAGAAAGTGATATTCAAGAAGTGGTTGATGGGGTTAAAAAATGGATTCCAAAAATAATCGATAAAATGAAGAGAGTATGATTATGAAGATAAAGAAGGTTATCAATAATAATCTTGTCAAAAGTCAAAATGAAAAGAATGAGAGCTTATTGGTCATGGGATGTGGTTTGGGGTTTAAAAAACATCCAGGAGATTTGATTGAGGAAGATAAAATTGAACATATTTATATAGAAATGAATCAAAAACAAGGAAATCAACTCGAAGCACTCTTGGCTAAGATTCCTCTTGAATATATTCAAGTTGCGAATGATATTGTTGGTTTTGCTCAAATTTCTTTGGCTAAAAAACTGGATGAAAATATTTATGTTACTTTAACTGATCATATTGCCTGTGCATTAGAAAGAGCGAAGCAAGGTATCTTTGTTAAGAATGCCTTGTTGTGGGAAATCAAACGCTTTTACAATCATGAATTTCTAGTTTCTCTACAAGGTTTAGAGATGATTAAGGAAAAGCTTGGAGTAGCATTACCAGAAGATGAAGCGGGATTTATCACACTTCATTTAGTGGGTGCAAGCATGAGTAATATGGATGCCGGCATGACTACGGAAATGACAAAAATCATCCAGGAAATATTAGATATTGTAAAATATCATTTCAAAAAAGATTTCGATAAGAATTCTTTGCACTATGAAAGATTTTTAACGCATTTAAAATTTTTTGTACAAAGAATATTTACGGATACAGAACTCAATGAAGAGAATAAAGCACTTTTGATGACCATTAAAAATCAATATCAAAATGAATATAAGTGTGCATTAAAAGTCGCTCGTTTTATAAAGAAGGAATGTAATAAAGATTTAACGATGGATGAATTGTTGTATTTGACGATTCATTTACGTCGCATTGGAAACAATTAAGGGATTGTTATTCTGAATGAATTCGGAAGCTATACCCAGATGAAGAATATGTAGGATTTTTAGTCTGTCTTACATATGTGCATCTGGGTATTTTTATATCCAATTAAAGGAGGTAAAGAAAATGGATTATAAGAAAATGGCGAAAGAGATTTATGAAGCAGCGGGAAAGGAGGAAAATATAGGTAGTGTATTTAATTGTGCTACCCGACTTCGACTCGAAATAAAAGATTTAAATAAAGTAGATATGAAGACGATTGAAAAAATTAAAGGTGTTGCCGGGACAAATGTGGC
>CAVBGZ010000064.1:0-14540 GCA_963595075.1 Waltera intestinalis | reverse complement strand
CTCAACTGGATTTTCTGAATTGTAGTTAGGTAATTTGCTACATCCTAAAAACATTGGGAATCTACTATCATCCTCAGCAGCATCAAGCACAAAATTCTCACCAACATAAATTTTTTCTAAATTCGAGTCCTTTTTAAACATGCTTGTAACGTTACTTACTTTAGTTGTATCAAAACTAGATAAATCTAGACTCGATAATAAAGAACAAGTTTCAAACATTTCAGACATACTTGTAACAGCACTTGTATTAAATGATGTTACATTCAATGAAGTCAATTGTTTACAATCTTCAAACATTCCAACCATACTAGTTACTTTACTCGTATCAAAATTTGACAAATCTAAAGTAGTTATATTCGTTCCGGCAAACATCAAAGACATTTCAGTAACATTGCTCGTATCAAAACTTGATACATCAAGACTCGTTACACTAGAATATACAAACATTCCTTCCATACTTGTAACTTGGCTTGTATCTACATTCGTAAAATCAATTGAAGATAACTTTAAGCAATGAAAAAACATAGTCGAACAATCTTCATTGAATATCACTTTCTTACCTGATACTTGTGTACTAATTTTATATGTAGTACCTTCCCACCATCCAACAACAGATCCATCACCGATAGATGATAAATCTTGAACAGATGCATTTTCTGGAGCTTTTGTATCCGTAAAAACAACAGAAGTAGCTTTAGCCTGTATTTTATTATTTAAACTAGAACCTTCTATCATTTTATAAGAATATTCTGTCCAATGAGCATACAAAGTAACATCACTATCCTCATTAAATATAGAATCCTGAGTTACAACGGATCCATCTGTTGCATCCGTATACCATCCATCAAATATATACCCTTCTCTTGTTGGAGTTGGTAATGTACCATAAACATGGTTTTTCGCAACTTTTTTAGAAGTTGTATCACAAGTAGCTCCTTCACCATTTAGATCAAAAGTCACTGTATTCGTAGTAGGAACAAGAATCAAATTAACATACGTATCCTTGGTTAACGTTCCACTCAAATCACCTTCAGAGCTATCATAAACATATTTATCATTTTTCACTGTAATATTTTTTACTTCATATGTTGAACCTTCAGGAATATTCTTACTAAAAGCCCAACTACCTTGAGTTGCTAATGTGCCATTAACATACACATCATACGTAATATCTTCTCCAGTAAGACTTGTATCTTTAGGATTAATTCCCAAGTGATAGCATTGCTTATCTGTTAAAGTGAAAATCAGTTTATCTGTATAATCTCCAGCATAACTTCCACCATCCGTTGATAAAGTAAAAGTCTTGCTGAATGTAGAATCCTGCTCATATTTTGACAAATCTTTACCCTCAGGGAAAGCATATGAGTCCCCAGATTTTATAACAGTATCTCCATTTTTCAATGTGTAATCAATAGAATTATCATTCTGTTTAAGTTTAAAACCATTCTCAGATGAAATACCTATATTTAGTTCATGTAATTTAGACACACTGCCAGATACAGTCATTGTATTTGTTTTTGTAGACGAATCGAAACTGACATTTGCTGGAACAGATACTTCATAAGAACCTTCTACTGAAGTTGTATTATTCTCTTCTGCATTCGCATTCAGCATAATAGCCGAACCTATTAAAGTTATAGGAAGAATAGTTAATAATAATGCCTTTTTAACGTTCATATCCTTCCCTCTTCTTTCTTGTCAGCAAGTAAATGCCACTAATACTTAATACAACCAAACCTCCAAAATAAATAACATTCGTTTGATCAGAAGTATTTACTCCCTTTGAATCCTTTTTATTCGAACTTGAAGATGATGAATCTTTCTTCGATTCATCTTTCTTATTATCTTCTTTCTTATCCGTATCCTCTTTTTTCGGATCCGTTTTGATTTGTTCAAAACGAGATTCTAGATTTAAATGTTCTGTAACTGGAGCAGAAAAATCCCATTTCACATCTGTTCCCTTCACAAACCATCCAAGAAAGCGATAACCATCCTTTTCTACATGGCTTGGTTCTTTTAAAAGTTCACCACAATAAACCGTTTCTTGAATCGTAATTCCATCATCATAAAATGTAACATTTGCTGGTTCATCATAGGACACTTCAGTAGTTTGGGTATCAGTAGCATATATTGGTTCAATTGTCATTGGCAAAAAGCATAGTGCTCCTACCATTATAAGAATCAATTTTCTCATAAAATCACCCTATTCATATTAAACCAAAAGCTATAGCACTAAACTATAGCCTTGTTTGTTATAGATTGTTGAAAAATTAGTCACCCATGTCTACTAAAGATGCTGCATAAGTAATTGCACCTGTATATGTACCGGCAGCATAAGATACAGATGCATCTTTAGCAACTGCAACATTTAAAGTTACTGAATTTTCTGTTTGTGAAGGTTTACATACCAACACAACAGCCCCTGGCTTAATTGCTTCATCGCTATTTCCAACCTTAACTGTATATGGCATCGTATCATCACCTTTAGCCATCGTGAATGCGCCATCAGTACCAGAACCAGTCGCAGTCACTTGAAGTTTTTTACCAGATGGCAATTTAACATCATTAACTCCTAAAGTATAAGAATTATCTGTATTGATGCTTACAGCACTTGATGGAATATTCCAAGTATAACTTTCAGCCTCTGTATAAGTAATTGTTGTAGTTGGATCTTCTGCAAATACCGTTGTTGCACAAGGTGCCATCATAGTAACAGTTGATAAAGCAATAACTCCTAATTTTTTTAAGTTCATATCCTTTTCCTCCTAAATAGAACGTCTACTTTTTTTATTGAATGTATATGTATTCAAAAGTACTTTACAAGCACTTTTGTCATACGCTTTCATTAACTTCAAATTAGCACAAACATGCATATAAATCAATGATAAACTTTACTTTTTACTTGAGGAAGGAATCATAATCATATCAAATAATATCTCACAATCTTCGCAATCTAAATTTTTCTTATTGGCCTTTCTTGATTTATAACAAAGTTCATAAAATTTAGTCTCCCATTTACTTTTTGTCTTGATCTTCGCGCTTTTCGGATATTCCTTTTCAAAAGAATGCATCTTATCACACCATGTTTCCCCCATAAGAAGAATCATTTCATATAATTCAAATAATTCATCATCTTCAAAAACAGATGTATCCTTTTTCTTTAAAAACAAATTTAAAGCTTTTTCAAATGCTCTCCATTCATTTTCTTTAATTTTCTTTTCATGTTGGCCAATCCAATCATAAATTCTTTTATCTTCCCTATTAGTGGTTCTATCCATCAAATCTTGCCATTGTCTCCACGATAATTTTTCAACCGTCTCTTTATCTATTTGAGATAACTGAAAACATTGCTCATAAAATTTTCTAGTTTTAGAATTTCCACCATCCATTCTTTTTCTTTCTTTATCCGAAGCAAAGTTTTTTATTTCATTCCAAAAGTAAAGTCTCTCTTTTTCAGGAACTTTATATTCCTCAAGTAATTCTCCCAGTCTTTTTCCCATGAAATACTTATACAAAACGGAATCTCCATATTTATCAGAAAGAATTTTTCCGAGTTTTGGAATCTCATCTTGTAAATAGCCCAACAACAAGTCGGCTTCTTCTGTTTCTTTACCAGATAAAAAACCTCGGTATATTTTTCTTCCTTGTTCATCTAGTTCAACTAATATTGCCATAACAACCTCTATCTAAAGCTCTTTTGATAAACTTCTTCAATTTTATCCATTATACATTTACTAGCATCAATCGGATCCATTTGGGTAATATCTTCGCCATTTCCAAACATACTATATTTGCCTTCTTCTAAATATAATAAAACATATTGTTTAAGCATTTCTTGTTTTATATAATTTCTCCATTCTTCATCATCTTCTTGTGCCGAAATATATGCAGGATGACCACTATTTATTATTATTGCTCTGTTTCCCGCTGTACACCAAGATCTTTTATAATCGTCTGGCTTATTGTCCGTTTTCGGTTCAAAAGAACCTTCTTTTCCATTCTTTTCATCCATATTTAGATATGCTCTCTGATAAAAATGAGTTATTTTATCTCCTTTTTCATATTCATCGCTATCATTCATTGCAATCAATCTAGCACGAATTTCGATAATCCCTTTATCTAAATATTGCTTATAAACATCTTTTTCAATCACAATATCAGGTATTTCTTTCACGACTAATTCTTCATATGGATTGACACTTCCTAAATATCTCCCAATATCAACTATTTTAGGATTACTTGGATCTTCGCAATTATGAACACTAATATTCAAGCTAAAATCCAAGGGATAATTTCTTTTATTATTAATTAGATAAGTAATATTTTTAAGTGATTCATCAAAATTGATTCTTCGACTGTTTTCTCTAGGATAATCCATTGTATGTAAAGAAAGCAAAACTTCTCTTCTACTATTATCTTCTTTTTCAATATCATAGAAGAACGGTAATTCTTTTCTTTTTTCTTTCGTACTTCCAATAGCATTAACAATTAATACAATTTTATTTTCTTCAAAGCGTTCTGCTGTTTCAGGATCCACAACATATTCCAAAGATTTCTCGAAGTTCTTTCCTGAATCTATCTTCACTGAACCAACATCAATAGAATTCATTTTCATATTTGATTTTTTTGATAGAATTTCAATTGAATAATGAAATTTCTTATCCACCAAATAATCATTAGACATTTTGAAAGCAAATTTAATTTTTTGACCAGTCCTTACTTTTTCTGTCCCTATTTCAGGATATACGATATCCTTCCATCTCACGGAAAAATCTGGCTTCTTTGCCCCTTTTCCAAGATCTTCAAATCCAATATCTTCAAATAATGTTTGCAATTCTGAAGATATTTCTTTCAATGTTTCTTGTAACTTTCTACTTTCATATTCTTTATCTTTTACATAACCCCAACTTATTAACAGCTCATTGATTTTTCTGCTAATATAAATCCTCATATTTTGATAAGTGTTTGTATGTTTTTTTCCAGGATTAACACCATAATGGATAGGATCTTCGATTTCCGATAATAAATCTTCCCATTCTTTATCAACCTCAATATATCCCCAGCATCTATCAGATATAGAGTTAGGTAAATCTACATCAATATTACCTATTTTCATGCCACGACGATAATACGAGATACCTTTCCATTTGTTCTCTCCTTTTTTATTTATGAAAAATCCAAATTTTTTCACTCTATATCCTTGTGCATATTTTTCAGGAGAATTCGTTTCATAATAATGCTCAAAAGAATTAAATTTTGGTTTTCCTACTCTTTCTCCATTTACATATATACCAGAGTCTGATGGCATTTTTTCAATACATCTCCACCAACTTTCCTGAATATAGTCCACTATTCCCTTTGATTCTATACTTTCACAGATTTCAGATTTTGGGCTAACAATAATAACTCTAGTTCCAACAGTAGTTTTTGCACTTAATCCTGTTTCCTCATATATAAATTTTTTTGCTTTATCATTTTCAAATGCAACTTCATATATTGTTCCGCATTCATTTCTGTTTGCTACGTATATTCCATCAGATCTTAATGAATCAAAATAATAATCAAATTTTTCAGAACAAGCAGAATACACAGATTTTCCAACTCCATATTTTCCTGCTCCCGTTTGATTACCTCCTGACACGTTACGAGAAGAAAATCTTGCTAATCGCCATGTTGGATCAATATCTTCTTCCCGTTCTATCATTGCCATTATTTCTGATGTACTCTTATTTGGACCACTTAAGCCTTCTGTCCCTTCGTCTTCAATGATTAAAAATTCTCCTTTTTCTGTAGTCACCAAATCAATTTTGCATTTCCAATTATTCCAACTATCTTTTTTTCTAGCCCCAGCAGCATTTTGAATTGCATCTTTTTGAAATCCATCAGGAAATAAAACATTCTTCATCTCATAAGCGTCCATTATCCATTCGATTTCTTTTTTAAAATTTTGAGGCATCATTGATTTTCTAGCTTCCATCTCTCTTATCTCCCCTTTTAGGTATTACTTACCTTTTTTTAATAATTTTCTTAAACTCTGTGTTTCAACAATCCTATAATTAGATAACCATAATTGTTTATCTTTTCCTGCAAGTTGGGGATTATTACTACTTTCAAAAGTATTTTGTGCAATACTAGCACCTACTTCATCCCATATTTCAAGTGGATCAAAAAGCCAAGAAACCTCTCCAATTTCTTCATCAAATTTTAGTAATGCCCTAAAAGCACCAAATATCGGATATATATAGCCACTAGAAACTGCATATGTTGTTTTTTTCTGTAAAAAATTTGTGTTTGTGCCTTTTTCGACGAGCTCAACACCCTTTACACCACCAAATCTTGGAATAGGCACTCCTTGATTTTTCTTATACTCTGTATACTTAGACCCCAACTGTTCTTCTATTAAATCGTATAAATTCACTAATTTAGGAAGTTGCTTTGTTAAGGATTTATAAAAAGGTGTATTATATGCATCCTTATACCTCTTAAAAACCTGTGCCTTTCCTGAGTAGCTTTGAATTGGCGCCACATTATCATCAGGATATTTAATTATGTCAAATGCATACATCAATCTAAGTAATTCAGAAATATTAATAGGTTTATTTTCATTGTCTTTATATGCAATCTTACTTGCATAACTTTCATTTTTAATTGCTTCACGTATACTATCAAAACTATCCTCTAAATTAAATAGCGCAATATCAGAAACTTGTACCGAGGTATTTCTTGCATCTGATAATCTAGTAATATTAATTACATTCGTAATAACTTCCATACGCACATACTTTGTAATATCTTCTGGAATTCGATCACGATTTTGCATTATAGCAGTATATGTATGACCACCATCCAATATCCCATAATTGTATTTGTCATTCTCATCACCTTGATTTCCAATATCAATTGTCACTTCAGAATCAGCAGTATTAAAGCTCAATGATTTAGCCGAAATAACTATTCCTCTATTATTAATATAGAAATCTGTTTCTGGTTCAACAACAGCATTTATCAATCTTTTTGCAACATTGGTTCCCATTTTAGGAACTCTCGGATTAACATCTAAAGGAATGTTTTCAGGAAGATCTTTCATATCAACCAATAAATAATAAATTGTTTCTAGTGCCGAATCATCTTTGCCATTTCCTCTATAAGGAGATGCTAACGTTCTTAAAGAATTCACTTTAAATTTCAATTGTGTACTCATCTCTTTTTTCTCCTTTTCCGTTCAAAATTCATTATTTTGAACTTTTTCTTGATCTTGATCTTAGTATATCTTCATGCTACTATTTGATCAAGGCACCATGGTGCGTTTATGAAATGAGTAAATATGGCAGAAAGAAACAAATACAATCAAGGGCTAGTCAAAGTAGGAGAATTGTTATCTCAGAAAAGAAAAGCACTCGGAAAACCTTATCAAACAAGAGAACGATTTATCAGCAGAAGAAGCGAAGAGCTTTTTTCTGGAGAATCATGGATTTCTTTACGTCATTTGACAAACTTAGAACTCGGAAAAAATTGGATCAGCATTGAAAAGTTGTTATTACTAGCAACTGCACTTGAAGAAAATCCTACTGAACTATTCGATGAAATTATCAGCACTTATCAAAAGAACTCGAAATCTCAATAAAAAAAGATCTGGAATGTAGGATCCAAATCTCTATAATCAATCTATTTTTCAAAATTATCTTTCAAAATCGGTCAATCTAATCTGCCTGTTCAAACCAAACAATCGGCGTAACTCCGTATGTGAAAAAGGATGCTCTCGATGTGTTTCTACCAGTTTAATCATATTTGCAACCGTTATGCCTGATCCTGGTATTTTACTCTCATTCACCTCAGAAATAATTTGCTCATCAAAAGTATCTATAAATCCTCCAGCAATATATAAAAAAAAGCCAATCGGTAATTTATAGTCACTATATGTTTCTATTTTCTCTATATAATTATGAACCATTCTATTATGATGATCTCCTGTTATAGAATACTTGCTATATGCTTTATTATCTATGATTGCTTGATAGCCATCATCATCTGAAACCAATAAAATATCTGGTGCAGATTTATTTCCGGTTTGTCCAAGATGCTCCGCCTTATATCCAAAAACATCTCTGAATATATTTGTTGTTGCCATTTCAAAATCAGTTGCTTCATCCCTTCCTTTAAAGGCCATTTCATAATAATTGGCTAAAAATCCTCCAATTGAGCCCATCGGATAATTTTTATATAAAACTTCTTCCACAAGATATTCATCCACGCTTGACCTTTCTGCAATCTTATATACAATATCCGCTTCTAATTTGTATACAGGATGATGAATTGAATAATTAATAAACGTTTGTTTAATCCGTTGTGTATCAATTATCTTACTTGTGATTGTTTTTGTATTCATCAAATTTCTTGTATCTTTTTGATGCCATGGATCAACCCCAAACTTTCTTTGAAACCATTCGTGATTTTCTGGATTTTTAATAAAAGGCATCTTCTGATTTATAATTTTTACGACTTCCTCTTTTCTCTCTGGGGAAATCAATATTTTTTTATCTTTTCTTATAATAAGTTGGGTATATTCCAACCAATTAACTATAGTGTTTGCGGTATCTAACAAATGACTATATGGATGATCCATATTTATTCTTCCAGATGATGGGGCATATTTATGAATGAAGTCGCATTCAAGGCTTTTATCTCCTTCTATTCTAAATCGAATCACTTGATTTAAAACAAAATTCAAACAAGAGTCACTATCATTCTCAGCATGTATCATTACTACTTTTGCTATTTCTTCTTCTGTTAAAAAAGCAATTCTACTATCCGTTAATAGTTTTAATAAAAACATAAATGGATGCACTTTAAATCTATCAGAAATCCTTGTTTTGATGCTATATGGAGAAGGATATTGGAATTTCAAAACTTGCGCTTTTAAAACTTCAGTTGGTGATTTCCCGTCAATAATAGATTCTCCTGCTAAAGTTAAATATGGAATCCCTGTACTATCCTGTATAAAAACAAGTCCTAAACTCGATAGCCAAGCTTGATAAGTTCGTCCTCCAGAGCCCGAATGATCACGTCTTTCGCCAACTCGTTTTAAACCATCTTTTTCTAATTCTTCTTCAAATTTTATATGAATATCTCTTTTTCCATTCCATTGTGCCTCCAAAGCAACATTAGAAAAAGCAGCTAAAACTTCAGGTATAGAATTTAATTTTCTTTTTGGACGAGTAACCCACCAATAATTGATTTGTCCCATACTTATTACTCCTTTTCTGTTGCTTCAATATAATCATAAGGAATATTCATAAAAGTTTTTAATATTGCTTCAAAAATTATTTTAGCGCCTTGAGGAGGTACCGCCATTCCAATTTGCTTTCTCACAGACTCTTTATTACCTTCAAACAAATAATCATCAGGAAACGTTTGTAATCTAGCACGTTCACGATTAGTTAACGCTCTATTTTCTTCCCAATGATAAACGTGAGTACCACCACCTCCAGATCCAGTTATAGTATAAGAAGGCTTTTCTGGATCTAATCTTTTATAAATTTGACTGATCTTTGCACCTTTGACTTTAAGTTGAAGTTCTTCAGGAATTTTAGCCGTAAAAGCATTTTCCCCAGGCTTTATATATTTTAGACGTTCAATCACTTGTTTAGATTGTTTTGTTAACTCATTATTAAAAGCATTAGAAGGTATTGGTGGATTTTCAATAGCATCTTTACACGTTTTCATTGTATAGCTTTCATATGATGGAATTTTAAACTCATACGGAAGATCTTCTCTTATACCTACAATTATCATTCTATGTCTTGCTTGGGGAATCCCATATTTTTCAAAGCAATATAAATTTGGATATATTCTATACCCAGCATCAATTAAATCTTTTTTTATTTTTTCAAATGCATGACCTGCATTTGCAGATTTAATCCCACCAACATTTTCAGCTAAAAACCATTTGGGTTTATATTTTTCTAAAACTTTAATTCCGTATGTATATAAAGGCCCAAACTTCCCTTTAAAACCCAATTGTTCACCTACAACTGAAAAATCATTGCAAGGAAATCCAAAAGCAAAAGCATCAATATCACTTAGTGAATCTATATTTAATTCATGGACATCCTCACAAATTACAGTATCAGGTGCATCTTCACATATATTTTTTATATAAGTCTTGCAAGTATCCTTATCGTAATCATTTGACCATTCATGAACTATTTTAGCGCCTGGTACATTAGCATTTGTTGCTCCCCACGCCAATCCACCTGGTCCACAAAATAATTCTCCAAGCCTAAATATTGTTTCATTCTTTATATTTATATCATTATCTTTCATCAGTAAACCCTCAATTCTTCACTCTTTTACTATCTACTATTTCACCTTTATTAGAATCAAATAGTATCGCATCTACATAAAAATCTATATGCTTATATTCATTTGAACTTAGTGATTCAAATAACTCTTTTTCTTTTTCAACACTACAATCAAACAAAATATGTAAACCTCTAAATGGTTCTTGTATTCTCATTGCTTTCATCGCAATAAAGGTCACTAAATCAAAATTTTCATTTTTTAACATCGAACTCATCATACTAAAAGGTCTTAAATATCGTTCAATACGAACAGTATACACAACATTTTTGTTTTCTCTTTTCTTTACAATCTTCGCATCATAAGTAGATATTTTTGGATGATGAGTTTTTTTATCATCCAAATCTGTTACTATATTCCATCCCTGTAAATACATATAAGCCAAATATTTACATAAGCAACAACGTAATTCGATTTCCTTTTCACGAAACAAAATATGCATCATCACTTCAATAGGATCACTATTGGTATACTCACAAAGCTTCTGTAAAACCTTTTCACTAGGAAATTTCGTTGCCCCAGTCTCAATCAATTTAATCGCTGTCACACTAATATCTAAGATTTTAGCCATGCCAACCTGTGACTCATTTCCCTCAAGTCTTAAATTTTTCATATAGTCCGAAAATGCCATCTTTATCACAACCTATCTTGCCTTCGTACGTTACGTACATATTATACATGACAAGTAAGTAAAATCAAAGATTTTAGTTGCAAATACTTTCTCTAGGTAGTATATTGTTGTTGTGGCAAGTATCTGCAATTTGTATTTTCAAATATACTTACCACATACAATCTTAGAAGGAGGAATGCAAAATAAATGTATGTTGAAACAAAAAGGATCCATTAGATAAAGTTTGGTCGCTCAAATCTAATGAATCCGCTCTTTGAAGAACATGTTTTTATAATGTCCCCATGTGCATTATAACAAACATTTCTTTTCCATCAAAATAAAAAAGGAGGAACTGTTTGTATGGAAAAAACAAAACTATATATGGAAACACCCGTATTCACAGGAAGAAATGTACCCATTAATGAAATCGCAAAAGCCATTGGTAAAGATGCCCAATACATTCGTGTTGGACTTCAACAAGGCGTATTAAACTTTGGCTATGCGATGAGAAAAGGTAATTCTAAAGAATACAATTACTATTGTCCAGACAAAAAAGTTTGGGAAGAAACTGGATATTTCAATGGAAAATAAACTTGAATTCATTACTGGTAATGAAATTCGAAACAAAACATATATTGAAAATGACTATATTATTGATTCAATCATCAAAGGAAATAAAGTCAGTATTTTAACTGGTGGAAGCAAAACAGGTAAATCTACCCTAGCCTTACAGATGGCTTATTCTATTTCTAAGGGAACAAAATTTTTAAATCATGAAACCAAAAAAGGTGAAGTTCTCTACATTTGTTTAGATAATGAAGAAGATCTAATTGCCGAAAGATTGAAATTAATGAATCTAGAAATGGATGATTCTGTTGTCTTTTGTTTCAATAAACAAATCATCTTAAACGAAAATTCATTCAATGAAAACTCCATTCTTTTACTGGAAGTAATTAGCGAAACATTAGAAACACATCCACTTCTTCGGCTTGTTATTATTGATCTATTTGATAATATCAGACAACTTACAATCAAAACAGAAGCTAATAATGTCAAAGATTCTGAAGATATGGACTATGTAAAAGGCATTGCTGAATTCTTAAAAGTTCATATTTTATTGCTAAACCATGATACAAAAAGTGGGATTCAAAATGGCTATTGTTCATCAAAAGGTGGTGTCAAACTTGTAGGAAGTTGTAACGGAACCTACCTTCATTTAATTCGAAATGGCATTGGAGAAACCAACGCAACACTTGAAATTGGTGGAAGAAATATCAAAGAAAATATTCTTAATTTAAGTTTAGATTCAACCACAATGACCTATTCATTGAATGAAGAAAATATCAATGATGATATGCCATATGAGGTTGGAATGATTCGAAATTACATCATTAAAAACAACGGCTATACAGGAACTATTTCTAATCTTTTACAATTGACTAAACTTACAATCGCAGCCAATAAAGCATCTAGATTACTCAACAACAATAAAGATTTATTGGCAAGTGAAGGCATTACTTTTTCAATTGATCCAAGCAGAACCAATGGAAGAATCTATACTTTTATCTATCATAAGGACGATAAGGACGATACTTTATGTATATAGAAAACAATCGTCCTACCGTCCTATGTGTTCATTTCTTTTCGGGTGAAGCCTTTGTTACTTTGCCGAAAGTAACGCAAATGCACTTTTGTCACAAACAAAAGATGCTTTGCGCTCTAGCGAGGCTCTAAATGGAAAGAAGCATTAGCTTCAAGATTGGTAAAGGCAGCATCAATCATAATTCACGTAAGTTTATCGCTGACAATGTTGATCATGATAGAACCAAATACAACATTGAATATGTAAACGAAGACATTCAGACTGTCTATCACAAATTATTTGATGATGCTATTAGTAAGTACAACGCCAAACAAACACGAAATGATCGTGTCATTAATGATTACTATGAAAAGATTCGTACAGGTAAACAAGAGAAACCATTTCATGAAGTCGTTGTACAAATTGGTAATATGGAAGATATGAATTGTCTTAGCGATAATGGTGAGCTTGCTAAAATCATTCTTCATGAATATATGCTTGAATTTAAAAATCGCAACCCAAATCTTTATGTATTCTCTGCTCACCTTCATATGGATGAACAAACGCCACACTTACACATTGACTTTGTTCCATTTACTACAGGAAGTAAAAGAGGACTTGAAACAAGAGTATCTCTAAAACAAGCTTTAAAAGCACAAGGATTTACAGGTGGCACAAGATCTCAGACAGAATGGAATCAATGGGTTACATCTGAAAAGAATGAACTTGCTAAAGTCATGGAAAAGTATGAGATCAAATGGAAAGATCTAGATACACATAATGTGCCTTTAGATGTATTGAATTTTAAGAAAGCCAAACGAACAGAAGAACTTGCTCAACTAGAAAAAGATCTTCACCAATTAGAAAAACAATATATGTCTTTAAAAGATAAAACACCTTTGTTTGAAAACGCACAAAGTGTTTTAACCGATGAAACATTATGGTCATTACCAGAACCCACAAAATTTACACTCGCATCAACATACATTAAAACGACCGTTCAGCCAAAATTTTCTAAACTAAGAACTGTTATTCAACCACTAATCGATGAAGTTTTAAATCAACTCCGCGAATTAGTAAATCTTAAATCTGAATTGTTTTATTTAAGAAACGAAAACAAAAATCTCAATGAACGCGTTTCAGATTTATATTATGAAAATAGAATGCTAAGAAATGAATACAACAAAATCAAAAAGTTCTTTGGTAAAGAAATAATTGAAGGTATCCTTACTAATAAGATTGTGAAATCCAAAAGAAAGGAACATCATAGATGAGAAAAAAACGAAATCAAACTCTTCGTCTTCCCAAAAACTATGGAAGTGTCGTTGCGATGAGCAATGCCAATAGGCGAAGAAAACCTTATGTTGTACGTATTACGACTGGATATAGTACAAATAAAAAAACTGGAAAAAGAACTCAACATTATGGGATCGTTGGGTATGCAAAAACGCGTGAAGAAGGTCTTCAAATGTTGGCTAAATATCATGAAAAACCTTACGATTTAAATGAAGGTAACCCCTCATTTCGTGAAGTATATCAAGATTGGTTTGATGATAAATTCAAAGATAATATGGAAGCTAAAAAGATCAATGGATATAGAGCTGCTTATAACACTTGTACTCGAATTTTTGAAATTCCATTTAGAGACATTCGACCAAAAGATTTACAAAATGTTATTGATAATTCCGGAAAGAATTATCCTACTTTAAAGAACATCAAAATCTTATTTAATCAAATGTATAAATATGCCATTAAAAACAATCTCTGTTCTGCCGATTACAGTAAATATGTTGATATTGCGAAATATCACAATAAAAACCCAAACAAATATGACAGAAAGGCATTCACTAGAGATCAACTTGATGTTTTATGGTCCGAAAGAAAAGATTCCTATGTTCAAATGGTTTTAATTCTCTGTTATACAGGAGTACGTGTCAGTGAATTATTAGATTTAAAAAAGGAAGATGTAAATCTAGAAGAACATTATTT
>CAVBGZ010000063.1:0-14570 GCA_963595075.1 Waltera intestinalis | reverse complement strand
ATATCAAATGAAAAATAAATTAAATAAATTAATAAAAAAATGAAATGAAAACAAAAAAAGAACTAGAAAACTAGTTCTTTTCTTTTTCTTGATACTCTTTCATTTTTTCTTGATACTCTTCATCATTCAGAAGATATTCGTAGTGGCCATCTGGAAAGAAATATTCTTTCATAATTACTTCATCTTCATGAACTAACTTGAATTCACCTTCCATAGATGGATCATTCCAATAACGGACTACCCACTGAACGATAATAGCATCACAATCCTCATTAAATACATGGACGTCACAGTAGCGTCCTTCTAATTGATTACCAAGAGTTAAAAGATAGTTGATGAAATTGGTAGCTAAACCTTTCTCATCATCTTTCTTCGAAAAATACATTTCATTCATAATAAATCCTTCCTTTCAGTGGAATAATATATAAAGAAGAAAAATTATAAAAAAAGAACCTGCGAGATATACAGGTTCTTTTTAGATGGTTAAATGCGCGCGAATGCACGACAGCCAATTATTTGGCCGTCGTCGTTACGGACAGCATCGTCCGTAACTAATACATCGCTACGCACATATTTTACAGCCTGTGCAACTAAGGCCGATACAATGTACATTGTTCCATCCTTTGGCTCTGGGAGACCTGTCACCTCTCCGTAGTAATTGCTGTTAATGGCAATGCCATTAACATTTCCAATTTGATTGCGACTACAAGTGCAGCGAGCAATGCCGCTTGACTCAAACGTCTTGACAATAAAATTGTCAGAATCTAAAATGTTAATAGCATGAGGTGTCAAATTGACTACCTCTACTTCTCCTCCTTTCTTATTTTTAATTTCGATCGGATCTGTGTAACCACAGAATCCTTTTTCAAAATTCATCGTTTTCTTCATTTTTTTACCTCCTCTATGGCAGGATGTTGTTTCACCCTGTTGAGCTTTTATCTGGTTTAACTCTAACCATAATTCAAAATAATAAGGTTTATCTCTAACCTTATTCACTATAATAATATATGAAAAAAAAGCTCCAAACACAACTGGCATATTATTTTAAAAAATAATGCTCGGAACAATTTATTATAAAGAAATTTGGTGATATTATGAGTTTAGTTGCTTGGTATCCATTAACAGGAGATGGAACAAATCACGGTGCATACCCACATGATCTAATAGGAACTCCAAAAGCTTGGGCTGATGGCAAGATAGGAAAATGCCCTTATTTTGAAAATAATCTCAGTAATGTCCTTTATAACACAACTAAAGATTATTATTACACAGATAATTTTTCATATTGTGCATGGGTAAAACCTATGTATTTCACCGGCAATGGTTCAGAATGGGCATTTACATGTGGCCGAGCAGATTATAGTACATATGGTTATGGAATTCAAATTGTTGATGGATATATTAGGTTATGGTATGGACTAGGTTATTGTGTGGTTCCGGTTAAAACTGACATGAGCACTTGGTATCATGTTTGCTGTGTTGTTAGAAATAAAGTCGGTTATGTTTATCTTAATGGAGAATATTACAGCTCATTTACTCCTTCAGTTCTTCCAAGTTATGGAGCTGGAGATGTAAATGGAATTGGTATTGGAGCATTCTGGTATGCAGGTAAGCTTTATCCATATCAAGGTTATATAAATGATTTACGAATCTATGACCACAGTTTATCTTTGAAAGAGATCAAAGAGATCTACAAAGGACTAATCGTTCATTACACCTTTAATGATATTGATGACAATACAACTCCAACGATTGCTTACGATAGTTCAGGTTATAACAATACTGCAGAGATGGCTAATATCACAATTTTTAAAAATTTATCAAAAGGAAGTACCCCCCCCCCCACTTCGTCTGCTATTTATTTAGGTAGTAATAATTGTAGATTTCATATCAAAACGCCTTTTGGAGTGGGTGCAAGTTTCACGGAATTAACGACTTCTATTTGGTTTAGTACAACAACCTTCAATAGTACTGCTCCGAATTTCTTCTCTCTTTGTCATAATTTGTTCTGGAGAACGAGGATTCAAGATGGAGTGGATAATACCGTTTGGATCTACTGGCGACATGAAAATGGAAATACTGGAATCACCTTCAAGTGCAATAATGCTACGCTTCTAGACGGTAATTGGCATCATTACGTTGCTACTTATAAAAATGGTTTAATTAGCGCGTATATTGACGGGGTATTGATTGGCACATATCAGCATTCGACTTCGGTACTCTATCAAGCATCTGCCGATTGGTGGCGCATAGGTTCTTATATAGATGGATCTGAATGCTTTAATGGATATTTTGCGGATCCAAAGATTTATGTAACTGCTTTAACTGCTGAAGATGTTTATAACGAATATAAATCAAGAGCATCTCTCGCTAGTAATGGAACCTTATTTACAGGAAATTTCATCGAAACAGAAACTACTTGTAATGCTAAACTTCCTAAAACCGACAGAGAGATTGTTGCGAATACAATTACAGAAGGTTCAGACACCTTAAAAGTCTATAAAGATGGGCGAATTGCTTGTCGTGAAATAATCGAGAATTAAAAGAAGGGTGATAATATGAGCTTAGTAGCGTGGTTTCCACTAAACGGAAATATATCAAATCATGGATGCATGGATATAACTCCAATTCAAACAAACATCCCTAGTTTTGCTAAAGGCGGAAAAACCGGTAAAACTCTTACAGCTGGTGCATTTAAGTTAAGTGCAGCCGACACTGCTAAAGTTCTACATAAAACCACTTCAATCTGTTTATGGATCAAAGCACTTGGAGATAATAGCACTGATAGAGCTCTGATTTTTGGAAACAGCAACATGATAGCTCCAAATAATAGAAAATTCTCTTTATTCCAATATCCATCTGCAAATGATTTTCATTGGTCATGGCAAACAGATGATAGCTCGAGTACATATGCTGCTGGTATTCTTTATGGTGCCCTTCCAAAAAATACTTGGGTTCATGTTTGTGCGACACAAGATGAATCCAGCGGAAGAATTAGAATTTATGTAAATGGAGAATTAAAGAAGAGTTATACGCTAGATATTAAGAATTCAACAATTACGTTCAATAATGAAACTCAAATAGTTCATAATAGTGCTTATCATAATATTTGCGACCTTAGAATTTACGATCATGAACTCTCAGTCAAAGAAATCAGAGAAATTATGAAAGGCTGCATTTTACACTATGACTTTAATAATCCAGCAATTGGCAGACAGAATTTAGTTACCGGCGATTATGCATGCGGATATATGAATGGCTCTAGTATATTTTCTAGAGTAAAGAAATATGATGCAGATAGCGGTTATTATTATAATTACACTTTAAAACGTACTGGAACTGGTTCTAATTACTGGGCAACCTTATATACAAATAACTTTGCATTTACAGCTGGAAAAGTTTATTATTATTCGTGTAAAGTCAGAGTAAATAAAGCTAACTTTTTAATAGAGCTCAGAGCATCGCGTTCTAATAATGACTGGGTTACAAGAATGGTAAATTTTGGCTCCTCGTCAGCCGATGGACAATGGCACGAATATTCTGCATATCAAACAATAAATGCAACTTATGAAAGATCTGGATCTACTGTAACTTCTAATCCTGTACTGGAGTTTTATACAAAATCGTTAGTAACTTCAGGAACTGTTTATGAGTGTGACTTCGATGTGAAAGATTTGCAAGTTGTTGAAGCACCGGCTTATATGGAATATCTTCCAAATGGCTGGACTAAATCAATAATCTATGATAGCAGTGGATTTGGAAACAATGGAACGATTTATGGAGTAGTTCCGATTGATGCAGACAACACGAGTCCGATTGGAAGTTATTCTGCTAAATTTGGTGGGACTGCCAATTATATATCTGCCGGACCAGCCATAGATATAATGCCAACAGATTCAATCACGGTAAGTGCGTGGGCATATTTAGATAATTGGAATATAAGCACTGGTATGCGAGTAATTTCTTGTACAGAGGCAGGTGGATGGCAATTATCCTTGAATGATAGTTCTGGATATACTGGAGGACCATGTTATGTAAGTGGCGCATATATGCAAGCTATTTATGATAGATCTAAAGTTTCTGCTGGCTGGCACATGATGACACTTACTTTCGATGGATTAAATCTATTGTTTTATCTAGATGGGGTAAAAGTTGCAGGATCAACAAGAGCTTCTACAGGAGTAATCCAATATAATGCCACTGCTCCATTATTAATCTCAGGAGAACCGAGTGCAACTACAAATACAGGACTTCCATGGGAAGGAAAGATTGCGGATATTAAGATCTTTGCTTCTGCTTTATCTGCCGCAGATGTTTTACAGCTTTACAACTCAAAAGCTCAAGTTTCTTCTAATGGAGTTTTATTCACAAACGAATTTAAAGAAACTGGAAGTGTCGTAGATATTACAAAGAATTATGTGATAAAAACTAAAGCAATCGCAGAAGACACTTCCTTAAGCAATAAAATAAAAATAAACAAAGACGGTTCTATTACCGCTAAAGAAATTATAGAAAATTAAAAGAATATAAAACCCTCTCGAAATATCGGGGGGGGGGTCAGATTTTGGCTCCCAGAAGGGGGCTTTTTACATGGCAACGTTAAATAGTACTAAAGTTAATGGAACACTAAGATCAACATCACTTTTAACAATTACAGGCGACAGTGGTTATACTGATAATTATAGCGAAGGAATAAGAGTGCATGCATCTCCAACCAATAAAGTTGCTACAATTATGTTATGTAGTATAGATAATACTGGAGACACAGGAACTTCAGCAAATACGTGGGGACTATTCAATGTGAATGGTGATATGTACTTTACTAGAAATGGTGGAAATGGATATGCTTCCAGTCTTTCTACAAATACATCGTTGAGTAATGTCGGTGGTACTTGGATATTTGATGGCATGGTTGATATAAACCGTTACACATCAAGTAAATTAACTACTAACGATTTATTAACCAGCAATACTGCTGCAATTTTTGGTGGCCATAGAAGTAAAACAAATATTTCCACTTCCGTTACTTCAGATTACAACTCTATTGTAACATTAGTTGCAGGCGATGGTGGAGCGACAAATGGAAGCACTATAGGGTTTCACAATCCTAACACGTCTTCTGCTACATTTGGTTATGTTAATACGAGTGATTCTCAAGGATATTTTAAATTATTATCAGATGATAGCAAATATGCTTTATATGTCGGATCCGGAAATATTAAGCTAAATAGAAAATCAAACCAATGGGACGCTGGTCAAGATGGAATATATGCAGAAGATAGTGCAGTATGGATAGGAAGTTCAAATAGACAATTTGGATTCACTTATGCTGGAACGGATGGATATATATTTAGATATTCTCAGACCAATACAACACGATACATCGATTTACCAACAAGTGATGGATTAATGCCGGTTTTAGGTGAAGGTAAATGGAATTATGTATATGGAGATGGATTTTTTAATATTAATAACTCTAAGTCATCATCTACTTCATATAATGTGCATGGCATTCAAATTCAGGCTCCAAATGCTTCAAATAGCCAAGCATTTATTGACTTTGGTCATAGCCTTACTAAATTAAATGAAGGTCATATTGACTTTACTTATGTAGCAGATGGCAGCACGCAAAATTATGTTTCGCTTGGATTACATTCTGCAGATTCTATTATGAAAATTTACGGAAATGGGACTACGGTTTTAAGACATCTAACTAGCGGACAATCATTTACATCAGATGGATTTTGGGACCAGGGTCTCTACATTCAAGATTCCGCTGCAGACAACTATTCTTGTATAGTATTAGGTACTACAACCAAATCAGATGCATTGGCACTCATACATAATGGCTCTCTGCATAAATATTATTTTGATACTAGGGTTAGTGGTGGATCAACATATCAGATTCATGTTCCTACAGGCGTTACTGGAGGAATGTGTGTTGTGACCGGGTACTCTAATGGTGTTCTAAGTTTAAACTCTACAGTATAAAAAACAAAAAAAGAATAAGGAAAACCTTATTCTTTATTTTCTAACCAATGACTATCGATAGCCTAGAAGACAATCACATCTATAAAAATTTTTAATAAAATAAAAATAAAGCCAACAATACATTATATGATAGTAAGAAGGTGAGTTTTTTGTCACAATTAGGAAATACAATAATTAATGGAGCTGCACGAGTAAATGGCGTACTAACAGCTAATAGTGCGGTAATTCCAACAATAACAGGAAATCTGAATGGTGTAGCAACTGTTGCCGTAAGTTTATGCACAAACACAGCAGGAAACGCTAGTCTGCCAGTTTATTTTAGTGGAGGAAAACCAGTCGCTACATGTACAACACTTGCTGTCTCTGTAACCGGTAATGCTGCGTCCGCATCTAAATTGCAAAATTCTCGTAGTTTCTCAATTACTGGTGGAGCAACAGCAAGTGCGGTTTCATTCAACGGAGAAAGTAATGTTGCTTTAACAGTTACTGCGTTAGATCCAACTAAGATAAGTGCAGGAAATATTGGGGCTAATGTAAATTTATTAGGAAATGCTGCAACTGCCACAGCCGCAACTAAGTTGAATACAGACGCAGGATCATCTACCGTTCCAATATATTTCTCTGGAGGAGTTCCTGTATCATGCAGTACTACACTTGCTGTAAATATAACTGGTAGTGCTGTATATGATTCAAATGGGTCTAATATTGCCAATACTTATCTTCCAAAAGCAGGCGGAACGATGGCTATAGGCGCTTCTATTAAATTCATTGATTCGACGACTGGTAACGTAACGACGGCTTCTGCAATTAATTTAGGGGGGCTTTATTGGTCAGGTAAAACAGATTATATTCAACTCTATGGAGAATTGCCGACAGAATCAGATCAATGCCATTTGGTTGTTCGATTAGGCGACGATAATAGTAATAGAATATCTATTAGAAATGCGAGCAATGCAGAAACAGCATATATTAATGCTAATGGAAACATAAAAATTGCTTCTAACTGGACTATTTCAAAATCAGGTACGGCTTTAGTATTTACTTATGCATAATTCTACTAAAAAATAATGCCGGGAACAATCTATTATAGTAAAGGAGAAAAAGAGCTATGAAAATTATTGACTATATTTTACGTTTAGATTACTGTGCGAAACAAGTAATGGCTAAAAATACTGTTGGCAGAGATGCCGCTAATTTCGACTTAGACAAATTTGCTAAAAAGGTTTTAAAAGATTTTAAAAAAGAGGCAGGAAAGCTATTAAAGATTAAAAAGATTAAGCTAGATGTTGATATTTGGTGTGACTTTGATCATATTGGAAATCGCATTCCTCATATTGAAGTTACAATAAAGGATTATAATATTTGGTTATATAATACTGGCAGAAATACTTTTGATTACTTTGAAGCTAAAGTTAAACCAGCAGATTTATATAATCTAGATATCGAAGAATATGTCTATGCTTACATCACAGACGAATTAGATACAGAGAGAGAAGGCTTAGAAAATTGCCGCAAGGATTTACAAGCTCAAATCGATAAAGTATCTAGCGACATTATGAAGTTAGAAGACAAAATCACTTCATACACAACAGAGTTCGCCGAAGATCCAGACGCACCGCAATGTGTTGAAAATTCGGATGAACAAGAATAAATAAAATAAATTTTAAAACCCTCTCGAAATATCGGGGGGGGGGGGTCAGATTTTGGCTCCCAGAAAGGGGCTTTTTACATGACAATAAAAAATAAAAATAAATGTGAAATAATAACCTCTACATACTTTTATATGGGGGGGGGAATTTTATTTAGTATAAATTCCTCTCTTAGAGGTAATTGTTAATGGCTACGTTAAAATCAACTTCAGTAAATGGTAGTTTAAGTGTATCGGGCACGTTATCAGCAGGAGCTTATAAAATATCGAGTAATGTAGATTTTAATAATAGTTATGGAATTAATAATATTCAATTTCTTGAAGGAACAACCAACAATACTTATGGCTATAATTGTATTATTTTTAACTCTAGTATAGACCCAAGTGCTTATGGATTTTGCAGTAAAAACCAAGCAATAAATGCAAAGGATAGCGCAGAAGGCTTCTTAGTTGCCGGATCTGGTAAGTTATTGAATTCTGGATCTTTTGTATGGACATCTACATCATTAGTCGGTACCGCACATGCTACAGATAAATATGGCGGAACTGCATCATCATATGGCACTATGGTTAGTGATTTTCTGAAAACTCATTCATATATGGGTACTCATGTTTCTACAGACAGTGATATATGGTATAATTTGATAAACATTGTCCATCGCGGATATCAGCTTAATAAAAATGGATCTGCTGATACTGGCACTGGCATTGATAATAATAAATACGGAATGCAAATTATGTCAAAGCTCGTATCCAGCAATGATCCAATACAATATCGGCATTATAGCAGCGGAACTTATGGGAATTGGATAACGATTTGGGATAAGAATAATTTAAAATATTCTTACTCAAGTGGAGTTTTATCAATTACAACTAGCTAATTAACAAATACTAAATAAAGATTTTATGGCAACATTAAAATCGACGACAATTAATGGAAGTTTAACACTAAATGGAGATTTCAATATAGGCTCCTCTGAAAATAAAACAACGTTTCAAGTCATTAGAAATGCATCAGTATCAACTTCAACTACTGGATATTGGGCCGCAATGGCAAATAGTGACAGCACTGGCTCGCCGGTTCTTCCAACATCATCAGCATGGTGGCATATAATATCTATGGACTGGATTGATAATAGTCCTAAAAACTGGGTATCGCAAGTTGCTTTTCCAACTAAAAATGGGAATGGCAAACCTCCTTATTACCGACACAATACAGGAGATAGCGATGACATCAGTGCTGCTACATGGCATGCTTTTATTACCGATGAAAATATTTCATCTCAATCAGTAAATTATGCTAGCCATTCCGGATATTCTGCATCTTTGATCGGAACTGGTATCAAAATTATAAACGGATATGATACTGCATATTCTTCAAATTATAATTTTACTGATATAGGAGGTACCTCTAGCACAACATATAATAAGGGAATGATGATAGCTCAAAGAATAAATGCAAGTGAAACCTCTGGAATATTTCTTGGTGGGGACTATATCACTATGTGGTCTCCATGTGACAATTATTCTCTTCGCTATTACGATGAAGACAATGGAAATGAAGTTTGGAATATTGATTCCTCCGCTAATTTTTCAGGCGCAGCACTCAAGCTACAAACTTTTTCAGGAAATGCATATAGTAACGAGAATGTTACAGGTAATATAATTCAATCATATACTGACAATTCAAGTATTTGGGGTTCGATTTTTCAATGGTGCTCTAACCCATCTAGATATCCATCAGACAGTAATACAGATAATTGGTATTTTCAATTAAGAGGATTAACTAACGGATCTCTTTCATTTAGATATAGAGTAAATGGTGGCTCATGGAGTTCATTTACTAAGTTAATACAATCATCTCAATTTAGTTACAGTAATGGGGTACTTAGTATTACAAATAGCTAATAAATTACTCATTATTATTCACATTTATTTATTAAAATTATAAAATTAAGGAGCAATCTCATGATCAATCTAATAAATAAATCCTGTAATGGATGGGATAATTTACTTTACATAAATTCCCATTTCGAGGTGAATAGTAATGGCTACTTTAAATTCGACTAAAATAAATGGCAAATTGTCAATTTCATGTAGTAATGAATCCCCTATTGAAATAACATGCACTGCAGCATATGCATATTATAATGAATCAATTCGCATGCATCCATATAATAGTTCATATAATACGTCAATTATTTTTTGTGGAGCAAATAATACCGGATCAAGCGGTACTAGTGATACAACATGGACTTTTTATAATCATGAAGGAGGATTTCATATACGTCACAATACTTCAGACGCAATTTATATGAATAGAGATGCCGCAATCTATGTATATCGCACAATTATGTTATCTAAAGATGTTACATTTGCGAATAATACTTGGAATTTAGTTGGTGACGATTGTTATATTGGCGATCACAACATTGCTGGAGCTTTTTGCTTAAAAGGCGCGAATGGAACAACCAATATTTCATTTTATGCGCAAGGTAGTGACACCAATTATAAACAAATTACTTATGACGGAACTACGTTGTATCTTAACGGGACTGCTAGTTACGCTAATTCTGCTGGAACTGCTTCGAGTGCTAACTATGCTACATCAGCCGCATCCGCAACAAATGCTACTAGTGCTGAGTTTCCTTCACTCTATGGCGGTAATATTGGTCATAGTTATTGGACAGGAGCTTTTCCAAATAATTCCAGTGGTTTCACACAAATGTTTGGTTATTCCCTTAAGCATGGAAGTGTCAATAGTGCGCAAGATACAGGAGATATCGTCTTTGCGTTAAAACCGGTTGGCTCAACGGCGGCAGAGCTTAATATCGGCATTGATGGCAATTATTATCAACGTTACGGTCAACCAGTCGTGAGTGTTGCATCGTATTCCAGTGGGGTTTTAAGTTTGCAAGCAGGTTATTAATTATGTTGAATAATATAAATCCATCGATCGTTTTACTTAAAAGGTAATTTTTAAAAAAGAACTAGTCATCTAGTTCTTTCTTTTAAAAAAGTAATCTCAAGAACAATCTATTATAAGCAGGTGATAACGTGGCAAAAATTGTTTTATTAGAAAATGGATACTTAATATCTTATCAAATAGATGAATCGAATAGCCAATTTAGCTTAGGAACGGAATCTGGTGGTGCAGTTCATTCTTCCGGGATCACAGAAAGTTCTGCGAGCGGAATGAGTATTAGTAGTGGTGGAGCTGTAACTGCAACTGAAATTGTAGAATTAGAAACAACTACTTATAACAGTTGTACTTATGCTAAAATTTATCAATACACACCAAGCGGCGGATTATTCCCAACTAGTTCAGGATTATTAACAAAAGGATATGTCGCTCAGCCATATGCTTTCTGTGCAATAGGGGCAATTAAAGGTTTAGCTTATATTGATCCTAAAGATTCTAAAGGATATGGCTTCTTAGTAAAACAAAAAGCAACCTCAAGTTCTAGCGAAACCACTTACGCCTGGTATCAAACAAATTGCCCGACAGAATCAACAACACCAGGAACGCTTACAAATGTTTCTAACTTTGCATATGGATTAGTTTGTGAGACCAATGGAGCGCCGGCATATCTTCATCGATACAATAACGGAGATTGGTGGGCAGCAATAGCTCCCACACAATATCATAATGGAGGCTGCCCTGGTTTTGATGGATCAACAGTAGTAACAACCGGTTACATACAGCTTTGGGTTCGTGTAGCTTAGGCAAAAAAAAGAATGACTAAGATTTCCTTAGTCATCTTTTATTACTCATCATCTTCACACTGAGCTTGGTCCATCCAATCTTCAATACAATCGGTTAAGCCATCGGTATATCTAAATACGAAAACAGTTTCATTCTCATTTCCGTGTTTAGGCTTTAATTTTATTATCTCAAATCCACACTTTAACAAATGGTTTGCTAATTGTGGTGAGAAAATTAATTTTGCGTCTCTTTTCATTTAAAAATCTTTCTTTTTCTGATTCTATTCCGAATATTTCTTATAAATCTTTTTGATTATTGAAGTTATGCAAACATTTTCTGCAAATGCTTCATCGATTCCTAATCGGATGTAATCTGCAAGTGCATATACTGAATCATAATGCATTGCATATGCATAGTTCATTGAGAAGAACCAGATACACGAATCTAGTTCTGGATGATTAACAAATACGTTGTATTGCTTTCCAACAGAGTCGGTGTCAGCCATGCTCCATTTTACTCCAGTCTTTCCATCTTTTCTTTTTAGATGCTCAACTGCAACTTCTACAACGTCTTTGTCAATTTCAAAAGTGAAATCATCCAATTCCTCTTTGAACTCATGATAAACTTCATTATCATATGGCTTGATTTCATCGCAGAAGAAATCTTGAACAAACTCGGCTAATTCCTCTAGTTTATTAAGATTCTCGCGATGCTTCTCCATATAATCGTATAATAATTCTTTAATTTTCATTATACTTTCTCTTTATTCTTTTAAGAATTTCGCTCATCCTCAAACTTCTTTATAAAAGAATTTATTTTCTCGGTTGCTTCTTCAGTAGCAAATTTCTTTACTGCTGTAGTATTTAGTTTGTCGCTTCCCATGAAGAATAAATCTACATAAGGATCGATGTAATTGAATAGCCAGTTCTTAACAGGACCGGCTAGAAATCTAAATGACGGGATATATTTAGCTATTGCGTTGTCGATCTCGCGATCTAAAAATTGATACAAAAGTTCTTTGTCGCTCATTATTTATTCACGAATAATTGTTCTTGTAAGGCTTTGATTAATTTATTCATTTCTTCATTGCTCTTTGTAAGTTCGTCATTTTTCTTAACTAAATATTCATTCTGAGATTTAATTGTTGAGATGTCGTTTGTAATGTTGTTTTGAAATTCTTCTTTTTTCTTTTTAATAACAGCTAGAACCTTTTCAGGTGCTGTTCCAAATCTAGATTGCAAATAATCGTCTCCTAATTTTTCTACTAAAAAGTTGTTAAAAGACTGTTGATATTCGATATTTGCATTCTGATATTCTTCACTGTTTTCTATATATTTTCGTTCTTCAGCAGATAACTCGGACCAAATAGTCCCAATATCATTATAGACAGTTCGTTTATTCTGCTGAGTTGCGTCGTTATTTTTAATATTTGGTGATTGCAAATTCGTCAAGGCAGTTTTCTGAGCTTTTAAAGCTTCGATCTGGCGATAAAGCGAATTTATATCATCAGGCGCTTTACTGCTTTGTGACTCTTGTAGATAAGGATTTGCAAACAGATTTGTGTTTGTATTGTTATTAAACATTAATTTCTCCTAAGACAAGAATCGTTTCCGAATATTTATTTTAAGCTACTGTTACTGTTATTGTAGCAATAACGTTTGAACTAATGTCTGTAATCGTAATAACTGATGTACCAGCGGCGACACCTGTTACTGTAACTACTCCATTTGATATTGCAGCAGTTGCATATCCTGTATTTGATGAAGTTACTGCGTATGCCCCATCAAAAGTGAAAGTCGCAGTCGCTGCAACTGCTAATGCAGCTGAAATCACAACAACTGGAATTCTAGATATATTCACACTTGCTAAATATCTATTCTTACCATTCGCTGTTATAGTTTGAGCACTATAAGTTGGAGCGGCAGTAGTGTTTGTTGGAAGTTGTCCGAATAATAACCAATTATAAAGCGGACTATTCAACGTTCCGTCGCAGTTACACAATGATTTAGACAAAAATTCTGTGTCAATAAATCGATATTGTAATACTGATTGGTACATAAAGATCTCCCCGCTTACTTTGTTACGACTGGTGGTGTAATTGAGCCTGCTGGTAGATATAATGTGCCTGGTAAGAAGTTAGAATTTACATAACTGATGATAGATGCGTTAGCTAACTCATTTAATTGTTGATTAAAGTTAGTGATCATTGTTTGCTTTTCACTGCAACAATTAATCTTAGCATCCATTAATGCAAATTGGTAATCTCTTGCCATCGTATCATATTGACGATTTAGAGACATTGCTTGCTCATTTAGGGCTGTACGTTTATCAAGATCGATTACATATTGATAAAGTTCCTTTTGAACAGCATTGATCTTAGCATCTTCCATATTAGATTGAGCAATTATGTTCTTGTATAGGTCAATTCCTACACCGTCTGTATAACGCATTGATTCTAATCTAGCTACAGTTGATTCTAGATTTGCAATATTGGCTTCTAAATCTTCTGAACGATTTCCACCTAATCCTAAGATTCCGTTTCCATTGTTATTAAGAACACTTAGAGCTGTACCAATGATACCTAAAGTAAGACCAGCTTTAGCAACTCCTGAGCTTTTCTTAGTTTCTGTTTGTGTGTATTCCATAAAAGTTCTCCTTGAATCGATTACGAATACATTTTTAAACAAAAATAAAATATACTCCGACAAACCTGCAGACTATGCAAGCTGTACTATGTATATTTTTTAAGAATCTAAATGATTAGCTAAAGATCATTTTGTGATGATATTTAAATTTGCGCGCTATCATCAAATGAAATTCATACCAAGTATGATTCTTGGGAAATCTTTTTAGCTGAAGATATTAACCAAGCGATCCCGACCATCAAAGCCGTTCATAGAGTTTCCTTTATAATTTATTGTTCTATAAATTTTTGAAAATTATAGAATTTTTAAAACAATTTAAGAATACTATAGAAGATGTCTAGAATCTCTTCTATAATATATTGTTCTTTCAATTATTTTTTATTAGAATAAAGTAGTTCTACTAGATTATTCTAACGGAAGTAATTAGCTGCCGGTTAAACGGTGTGCATCTACAGACCATCCATAATAAGAATATATGAGCGAAATTCCTCCAAAATTAAATTCTAATAAAAAATAATGCCCGGAACAATTAATTATATAATAAAATGACTAAAAATGAAGAAAAATCGAAAGGAAGATG
>CAVBGZ010000062.1:0-14802 GCA_963595075.1 Waltera intestinalis | reverse complement strand
CTAATAATTCTACACAAATGTGGCTTCCAATATATCCACAGCCACCTGTAACAAGGATACGCATTATTCAATTACCTTGCAGCCACCTAAGTTACGAACCTTTAATACATGGCAGCTATCCTTTCCAAATACTTTTTCAATCTCTTCTTTATATGTACTCACAAAATCATTTTCTACAAAGGCCTGAATTGTTCCGGCAAAACCACCACCATGAACACGGCATACACCATGCTCTTTTAAAATCATCTCACTCATCGCTAGACCTAAAGAAATGGCTTGATTCTTATAATCAAAATCTGCATATACATTTTGTAGATATTTATAACTTGAATTTCCAGAATCCTGAATTAAAGATTTAAACCCATCAAAATTACCTTCATTTAAATATTCCACAATATCCTGTACTCGTTTGTTTTCATTAAAGAAATGAATCGCTCTTAATATGGCACGATCATTCTGTAAATTTTCTCTTAATTTACCAATATTTTGATAAAACTCATCTTCATTTACTTCTCTTAAAACTTCTTTACCAAAATAATGAGCAACCTCTTTCATTTCTGTAGGAACCGCTCCATACGCATCTGTTAAATCGGCATGACTTCCTTTTGTATCCACAATACATAATGAATGATCAAAAGATGAAAAGTCACAATCAATATGATTTACGATTGGATTTTGTGTATCCTTAAAATCGATTGAAATCAATCCACCAACCGCACAAGCACACTGATCCATCAAGCCACAAGGCTTACCAAAATATACATTTTCAGCATATTGACCCACCTTGGCAATCGTTACCATATCGATCTTCATATCATTATATAAACCATCAATAATAGTACCAATCATGGTTTCAAAAGCAGCCGAACTACTAAGTCCTGCCCCCATCAATACATCACTTGTGATAAACGCTTTAAAGCCACCAACCTTATAGCCAAGTTCTTTTAATTTATAGACAACCCCACGAATCAAAGCTTCACTTGTTCCTACTTCATCTTCTTTTTTCTCTAAATCATTGATATCAATAGGCTTAATGTCAAAAGAATCCGATACCACTTTAATCACATTTTCTTGTTTAGAAACAACACCAATCGCATCTAAATTAATAGATCCTGCCAATACACAACCATGTTGATGATCGGTATGATTTCCACTGATTTCACTTCTTCCAGCTGCACTATAAATCGATACTTCTTCATCTCCATATAAAGATTTATATTTTTCTAAAGCTGAAGCGTAACGTTCTTTTTGATACTCTAACAAACTAGCATCCGCATACAAATCTTTTAATAACTCATCATAATTTCCTTGATTTACTTTTTCTTTTAATTCACTTGTTCTCATTTTTTCACCTCAAACGTATATACCGTTTCTTCATTATATAATTCATTCGCTTTTAAAAGCGTTTTGGAATCCTTCTCTTTATGAATGGAATCTGGTAAATAACTTGTTTCTATACATAAAGCATCTTGAGGATGCATCATCTTTCCATATTTATCCTTTTGTCCATTTAAATAATTGGCACTATAAATTTGTGCACTTGGATACGACGTAGAAACACGAAGTTCAATACCACTTTCAGGACTATATAAAATAACCTGATTCTTACTTGTATCAAACAAGTATGGATGATCATATCCCTTTGCGACAATTAACTGTTCATCATCAAGATGAATCAAATCTTTAATTTTCGTTTCTTTTCTAAAATCAAATGCTGAATTCTCTACATCTCTAAGCTCTCCAGTAAACAATCCATTCTCATCTACACATCCAAATTTTGATGCCTCTATCTTTAATACGTGTTCATCAATATTAGAAGCATATCCATTTAAATTAAAATAAGAATGATTTGTGATATTCACTAATGTATCTTGGTCACAAATCGCATTGTATTGAATATGTAAGCTATTTTCTTCCAACCAATACATCGCATAAAAATCTAGATTTCCAGGATAGCCTTCTTCTTTATCTTTCGATACATAATGAAATTTAATTCCATCCTCTATCCATTCATAATCAAAGATTTTATATGAAAAACCTTCAATACCTCCATGTAAAGAATTTGGACCATTATTAATTGGCAATTGATATTCTTCATCTTTAATTTTAAAGTTTCCCTTTTCAATCCGATTACAAACACGTCCAACCAATGCACCTAAATAAGATCCATCTCTTTTAAAATAGTCTTCAATATTTTCAAATCCCAAAACACAATCACATGGATTATTTTCTTTATCCAATGTTTTTACACTTAATATCGTACACCCAAAATTTGTAACTTCAACATGTAATTTGTCATTTGAAATCTCTAAAATGTCGATACCCTTTACTAAATGTTTTTTTACCTTTACCATAATGTCTTCACAAAGCGATCAAATCCGCTCATTCCTTCATCATTCATTTTAAATACACCTGCATTTTCTAATACAGCCACAAATTTTTTAGTCAGTTCTGACTCTATAAATTTATCTACATCTGTATACGTACAAGTCTTAAGATACATATACCATTCTCTATGTTTTTCTAATTCTGAAAAAGAATTAAAGTCCGCTTTTCCTTCTAAACACAATTTTATTTCTTCTAATTCCGTTTTTAATCTTGCCGGTAATATCGCAAGTCCCATCACCTCAATCAAGCCAATATTTTCCTTCTTAATATGATGATGTTGATTATGTGGATGGAATATACCTAATGGATATTCATCAGTCGTACGATTATTTCTAAGCACAAGATCCATCTGGTATTCATCTTGTTTTTTACGAACAATAGGCGTTACAGTATTATGTCTTACACCACCTTCACTTGAAAGAATATCTAAACTTTCATCATTATACGTACACCAAGATTCAAAAATATGCGTTGCTAAATCTAAGACGGATTTTTTTGATTTAGAAGTTAATCTTAATGTAGATAATGGCCAGTAAAGCATGTCAACTTTTACATCCTTATATGTATAACTCTTAATAATATCCGCATCTTCCATTGGGAAATGATGTCGTCCACCTTGATAGTGATCATGCGTTAAGATAGATCCTCCTACAATTGGTAAATCTGCATTGCTTCCAATCATGTAGTGTGGAAACTGATCAATAAACGCAAACAAATTTTCGAACGTTTCTCGATTCATTTTCATAGGTGTATGTTCATCATTAAACACAATACAGTGTTCATTGTAATAAACGTAAGGTGAATATTGTAAATTATACGTATGTCCATTTAAATTCAAAGGAATAATACGATGCGTCTGTCTTGCGGGATGATTTAAATTTCCCGCAAAACCAACATTTTCTTTACACAATAGACAAGCAGGATAACTTGTACTTTTCATACTTTTTGCCTTGGCAATTTCTTTTGGATCCTTTTCTGGTTTCGATAAATTAATGGTGATTTGAATATCTCCATATTTATAGTAATGAGAAAATTGAATATTTTTTTCAATTCTAGATTTGCGAATATAATTTGAATCCGTACTCAATTTATAAAAGTAGTCCGTTGCGCATTTTGGACTTTCCTTATATAAAGTGTTAAAAGTATGAACAACTTCACTGGGTCTAGGCATAACACAATTCATGATGCGTGTATCAAACAAATCTTTTTCCGTTATACTATCTTGAATGAATCCTTTTTCTACGGCATACTCAAGCATAAAATCAAGAATTTCATAAATCGAACATTCTTCAACTTCTACCTTTTCATATTGATCCAATTTAAACAGGTCAATTAATAAATTGGCACAATAATCCCAATCATACATTTCAATCATCTTATTTTTTAATGCATATACTAACAATTGATTTATTTTTTCATTCATTTTCTCCACCATAATAAAAGCCATTCTGGTTTGAACGGCTTTTGTTTCCTATCTAAAATCTTTAAAAGAATCAATCACTTGAACCACACCAGGTAGTTTTTCATATTCTTCTTTTTTGTTTGCGGAATCCATTACCACAATTTTCTCACATCCAGCTTTATAGGCGTTTAAAATACCGCTCATACTATCTTCAATAATTAATGTATCCTTTATATCAACGCCAATATATTCGGCTGCCTTTTTAAACATGGCCACCTTATTTTCATAAGAACCATCATCATACACAATCAAAGATGGATCTATCCATTGATCAAGATGGAAGGATTCTACGAAAAAATCAATATTTGGCTTAATGGATGCGGATGCGATGGTAAATGGAATTTGTTTTTCTTTTAAATAATCAAAGAATTCTTCGGCTCCCTTTACAAGATGAAAACTTTTTGCATCTTGTTTACAGAATTCTCGATAATATTGTTCTTTTAGATTTGAATATTTTTCCATCTGCTCCAAAGAACATTTTCCTTCAAACATATATTCAACCACTTTATTATTAGGTACCCCATTAATATGTTCATGAAGTTCTTCTTCACTGATACCATGGCCTCGGATGTCCATTGAAATCTTTGACCAGGCCATAATATGTTTTGGATTATCAAAAAACAACGTTCCATTAAAATCGAATATAACGCCTTTATATTCAAGCATAACTAGATCTCTTTCGTTTCTGAGAGCCTTTTATACCAATAAGCGCTAGCTTTTGGATATCTTTTCTGTGTTTCATAATCCACATAGAATAAACCGTAACGTTTATTATATCCATTTGTCCATGAGAACATGTCCATTAATGACCATACAAAATAGCCTTTTACATTTACGCCAGCTTCAATAGCCTTACATGTAAATTGTAGATGTTTTTTAATAAAATCAATACGAGGTTCATCATCGATAATTCCATCTTCAAAATCATCTTTATATCCCATACCATTTTCTGTAATATAAATGGCTTTATAGTTTGGATATTGTTGACGAATACGTACTAACATATCAAACATACTTTCTGGATGAATCAACCAATCCCAATCCGTACGAGGAATACCTTCCTTTTCCATTCTTCGACCCACATTTTTTAAGCAGAAACGAGATGTACCTTTTTCACCCGTTCCATTATGATGAATATCATTTTCTCCTTCATAATGTTGAATGAATCGAGACTGATAATAGTTCATACCCATATAATCAATCAACTTAGATGCTTTTTTCAATTCGACAATATCTTCATCTAAAATTTCAATTTCTCCAGCTAAACGATGAACAATTTCCATTGTATCGATCGCATATTCTCCTTTGAATGTCGCATCCAATAAGAATTGGTTTTGAAGTACATCTTCATTTTTGGCAGCTGCGATATCTTCTAAATTATTTTCATCAAATGGATATTTATATTCTAATGATTGCACACATCCGATTTGACCTGTATATCCCTTATCTTTATAAACAATGACCGCTTTGGCATGAGCCACCATCATATTATGCATAATTTGGAACGCCTTTTTCATATTGAATTTTTCACCATTAGGGAAAGTTCCTTCAATATATGTATTTGTTGCGACTGCCCAAATTTCATTAAATGTAAACCAATATGTGACTTCGTCTTTATATTCTTCAAAGCAGAATTTTGCGTATTCTACAAAGGCATCAATGGTTTCTCGATTTAAGAAATCGCCTTTTTGATACAAAGTATCGGGTGTATCGAAATGATGCAAAGTGACAAATGGCTCAACACCTTGCTTATGGCATTCTTGAAATACGTTATGATAAAAATCAATTCCTTCTTGATTGATCCTTCCTGTTCCGTCTGGAAAAATTCTTGCCCATGAAATCGAAATACGAATTCCATTAATTCCAAACATCTTACATAATTTTAAATCTTGCCCATATTGATGATAAAAATCACTGGCAGGATCCGCTTTAAAGCGTCCTTGTTTCGCTAAGAAATCATCCCATGAAACTTTTCCTTT
This sequence comes from Waltera intestinalis, assembly GCA_963595075.1. GTDB lineage: Bacteria > Bacillota_I > Bacilli_A > Erysipelotrichales > Erysipelotrichaceae > Holdemanella. Next base: position 8,973 of record CAVBGZ010000062.1, on the reverse strand, counting down.
ACCATATTCTAGAGTGCTACCTTCGCATTGGTATGCGGCAGTAGCTCCTCCGAATATAAAATCATCTGCGAATTTCATAATTATCCTTCCTTTACTTGTTCACAAATAAATTGAACGGCACCCTTTGGATCTCGTGTCAATTTGATATATTGTGCTCCCTTAGTTGCGACAACTTTTGTACCAAATTTACTAGCATCTTTTTGTACTTCTTCTAAATGAGATTGTACTTGAGGTGAAAGTACGACAATATCATAATTCTTTAAGATATCGTAATGGTTTCCATATGCACTTGCGGTCGCATCGATTGGTAATTGCATTTCAGCAGCTCCATCTTTTACCGCATTGGCAAACATAGCACTTGTTCCAGCTCCAACACATAATACAAGAACATTAATTTTTTCATCTAATTTTGTAGGGATTACTTGTTCTTCTTCGGCTTTTGCTTGTTCTTCTAATGCTTCTAAAGCTTCGTTTGCTTTTTCTTCCTCTAACAATGATGCATCATACGCTTTCACAAATGGTAAGTATACAATCGCATCTACAACGATTAATACTACAGCTAATACAACAGCTAAGACAGACATTCCAGTTCCTAAAATCAATCCAATAGGTGCTGGTGTTGCCCATGGTAATACTGAAATGAATGAGTTCATTTTTAATACATCCACAAAGAATTTAAAGATCGATACATTGATCATTGGTGTAATTAAGAATGGAATAAAGAAATATGGATTTAATACAATTGGTGTTGCGAATAATAATGGTTCATTGACCGCAAAACATACAGGAACACATGATGTTTTTCCAACAGCTTTTAATTGTTTTGATTTTGCGAATAGAATGAATAAGAATGGAACGACTAATGTAGCACCTGTACCACCCATTGTACCTACGAAGTTTCCTAAACCTACAGTTAATACTTTACTTGCTTGATGTCCAGCTTTGAATAAGGCTAAGTTTGTATCTACGTTCGCATAAATGATAGCGGCAATAGCTGGTTCAACAATACTTGGTCCATGTACACCAACAAACCAGAACATAGCCATAGCTCCCCAAATAATACAGATTCCTAAATATCCATCGGCAGCTGTAAATAATGGTTGTAATAATGTAATGATAGCTTCGGCAAATGTATATCCAAATACTTTACTGATGATTAAGTCAATTGCTACACAAACCAATACAGAGAATGAGAATGGGAACACATCTCTAAACATTTGAGAAATAGTTCCTGGCACTTCTTTTGGCATATGAATTGTGATGTCTTTTATTACGCAGAATTTATACATGTTTACAGTAATAAATGCTGAAATAAAAGATGCAAGTAATCCTTTTGTTCCAAGGTATGTAGTTGAGATTCCACCATCAACATTGCTGACCGCTAACATAAAGAATCCACAGATACTTGCTAACATAACAGAAGTTGTATTGATTACTTTTCCTTCTGGTAATCTACGATTCATGCTTTCAGCTAAACATCTTGCTGTTGTGGCTGCTACCATTAATCCAACAATTCCCATTGAATAGTTATAGACTTTCCATAACCATGTAGATACATCGGCTGGAAGTGTAAGTCCAAAAATTTCTGGAATCGATGCGGCTAGAATAAATACACTTGAGAATAGAATGGCTGGCATGGCTGTTAAGAATCCATCACGCACAGCTCCTAAATAAATATTTTGTGCTACCTTATCAAAGAAAGGTTTTCCTTTTTCAATTTGCTTAATTACGCCTTCTAACATGATTATTTACCTCTTTCTTGATAAAGTGAAATAAAGTCATCCACAATATCTCTTAATAAAATGGTTGTCATTAAATGATCTTGTCCATGAATGAAAATGAATCCCATTTCCATATCTTCTCCACTTGCTTCTTGTTGAAGAATTTTTGTTTGTGATTGATGAGCTAAATTAATATTTTCATCGGCTTCTTTTAATTTTTCTTCTACATTGTCAAAGTTTCCTTGACGCATTTCCTTTAATAATGCTAATAGAGTGCTTCTAGCATCTCCTGAGTAGGCAACGATTTCAAAACCTACCATACTTAATTCTTCTTTTGTCATATTTTATCTCCTGTCCACTTAAGTCGTCTTTAGTGTAAGCGTTTTCTTATCAAATGTCAACACATTCAAACAATATTTATCATATTTTTAAACATTTTCTATCATTTTTGATATATTTAAGTAAAATTATCTCATAATTTGTTTGTTTTTGTTTGTTTTATGTTGACTATACCATTTTCAGATGGTATATTTACAACAACAAAAAGAGGTATAGCTATGTTAAAAAAAGAACGTCTTGTAAAGATTGCCCAAAAAGTAAATCAAAAAGGAATCATCACCATTAATGAAATTATGGAAGAACTCAACATTTCAGATATGACCGCAAGAAGAGATTTAGATGAACTAGAAAAATCTGGAAAGTTGTTTCGTGTTCATGGTGGTGCGCAAAGCTTATCTTTTTCCATGGATCATGAATTAAGCCATTTAGAAAAATCATCCGTTCAAATTGAGGAGAAAAAAAGAATTGTACATAAAGCTGCACAATTCATTCAAGAAGGTGAAATCATTTTTTTAGGGCCTGGAACAACCACACAACTTTTAGCCGAAGAATTATGCGGAAGAAACATTCGTGTTGTCACAAACAATTTGGCTGTATTTAACATTTTAGTTAATCATGCTCCTACTGAAGTCATTTTAACAGGCGGAGAATATCGAGAAAACACAAATACATTTGTGGGCCCTATCACAAATGCAATCTTATCCAAATTAAAATATACAAAAGCTTTTATCAGCTGTAATGGAATACATAATGGAGATATTACGACCTATTCATTAGATGAAGGTGAATGCCAAGAAATCGCACTTAATAATGCGAAAGAACGTTATTTACTAGCAGACTCCAAAAAATTCAACAGAGCTGATTTCTATATTTATTATAGTCTATATAGTTTTGAGGCCATCATCACAGATAATGAGATTGATGAGGAGACTTTAAACCATTACAAAGAGTACACACAGATCATTTGTGTATAATCTAAACCCCTAACATCTTCTTCCGAATAAGACTCAGTGCGCTATTTCCATATATAAACATCGAATACCAGTTAATCGTTCGCTCATTTCATCTAAAATAGAATCAATCATGACATCTTGCTATATATTTGAACAGTTTAACATTCTAGAATTAAATGGCGGGGAAAATCTAGTTCAATCCAATGGGCCATTTCTATAATTAAAAATTTGATTTAATAATCTCCACATCCTCTTTTGTGGCAAGACCTACATGAAAAGCAGTAGCACTACCACAACATAAGCCATTCACGAAGGCTTTATGATAGCTGTTTGATTCAATATATCCCGCAAGAAAGCCGGCGACCATGGAATCACCAGCACCAACAGAATTTACAACGACACCCTTTGGAGCGGGGCTCTTTAAAATTTGACCATCCTCTGTAATACATACAGCACCTTGTCCTGCCATAGAAATCAACACGTTTTGCGCACCCATATCTTGTAATTTTTTCGCATATGGAATGACATCTTCTTGTGTATTTAATTCAACATTAAAGATTTCACCCAATTCATGATTATTTGGCTTAATAAGGAATGGTTTATATTTTAAAACTTTTAGTAATAAATTATTTGTCGCATCCACTACAACTTTAATATTTTTATTCTGCACTCTCTCCATAACTTTTTCATACATATCATCAGGAAGAGTACTTGGAATGCTTCCGGAAATAACAAGAATATCTTTATCTGTTAGAGAATCTAATTTTTTAAACAATTCGTCAATATCTTCTGGTTGAATGTTTGGACCCATACCATTAATTTCTGTTTCTTCATCCGATTTCATCTTTACATTGATTCTGGATAATCCTTTTTTAACATGTATAAAATCTGTTTTTGCACCAAAGCCCTTTAATTTGTTTTCAATCTCTTCACCAGTAAATCCGGCCATAAAGCCTAATGCGGTAGTTTCATGTCCTAAATTAGAAAGGACAATTGAAACATTGATCCCTTTTCCTCCAGGAAGGATTTCTTCAAACTTTGTCTTATTGATTATGCCTGGTTTAAAATGATTGACCTGAATCACATAATCTAATGATGGGTTAAATGTAATTGTATAAATCATGATAGCCTCCTTTTTTATCTATTTATAGAATACTCCTTTTGTTGTTGTTTCGCAAGTAAAATATTTTTGAAATAACAGTTGACAAACATAAAATATCTTGTATTATAGGGTTGTAACTTTTGAAACAACAGTTAATACAGAGAGGAGACTTTTAAAATGAAAGCAAAAGCAGTGCGCTTACATGGCGCAAACGATTTAAGACTGGATGAATTTGAATTGCCAGAAATCAAGGAAGATGAAATTTTAGTTAAGGTCATTTCCGACAGTGTATGTATGTCTACATACAAATGTGCGATTTTGGGAGAAAATCATAAGCGAGTACATGAAGATGTCGCAGAGCATCCAGCTATTATGGGACATGAAATGGCCGGAGACATTGTGAAGGTTGGCAAGAAACATCAAGATCAATTCAAACCTGGTATGAAATTTACTTTACAACCAGCCCTTAATTATAAAGGAACAATGTGGTCACCAGGCTATTCGTATGAATTCTTTGGCGGAGATACGACATACTGTATTATTCCTGCCGAAGTGATGGAACTTGGATGTTTATTAGAATATAAAGGTAAGGCTTATTATGAAGCAAGTCTTGCTGAACCGATGTCATGTTCGATTGGTGCATTTAATGCGGCATATCATACAAAAATGGGCGTATACCATCATGAGATGGGAATTAAGAAAGATGGTAAACTTGCGATACTTGCCGGTGCAGGACCTATGGGACTTGGTGCATTGACATATGCATTACATCGTGATGTTCGTCCAAAAATGGTCGTCGTAGCCGATGTAAATCAAGAAAGATTAGATCGCGCAGAGCATTTATTTCCAATTGAAGAAGCGGCACAAGATGGAATTGAACTTCATTTCGTGAATACAGGAAAAATGGATGATCCAGCTGCAGGACTGATTGAAATTACAGGTGGAACAGGATTTGATGATGTATTCTGTTATGCACCAGTTGAAGCGGTCGTAGAACTATCAAGTGCCGTATTAGGAAGAGATGGATGCTTAAATTTCTTTGCCGGACCTACAGATAATCAATTTAGTGCACGCATGAATTTCTATGATGTTCACTACAATTCAACACACGTTATGGGTACGACAGGTGGAAATACAGCCGATATGATTGAGTCTTTACAATTGACGGCAGAAAATCGTATTAATCCAGCCGTTATGGTTACACATATTGGTGGATTGAATGCGGCAGCGGAAACGACTTTAAATTTACCAAAGATTCCTGGCGGTAAAAAATTAATCTATACACATTTAAATATGCCATTAATTGCCTTAACAGATTTAAGAGAAATGGGACAAAAAGATTCACGTTATACATCTTTGGCAGATATTGTCGATGCTCATAAGGGATTGTGGTGCCCAGAAGCAGAAGAGTATTTATTGACTCATTTTGGCGAAGAATAGATTTTATAAATGCGAAAATCTTGTGTATACTAAAGACAGTATACACAGGAGGCGGCGTATGGAAGTAATGGATCAGAGAAGAAAAGATATTGTTGAATTTGTGAATCATAATCAGGCGGTTACTTTTGCACAGCTTAAAGAAAAATTTCCTGCAGTTTCAGAAATGACATTGCGTACGGATTTAAAATATTTAGACCAGAACAAAAAGCTAGTTCGAATTCATGGGGGTGCCAAATCAATTGAGGAGGTTGCCGGTAATGATGATATACTCAAACTTCGTTATGGTCGAAATGTAGAAGAAAAAAAGGAGATTGCACAAAAAGCTTTATCTTTTATAGAACCTTCAAAAACAGTGTTTATTGATTCAGGTAGCACGGCTACCATGTTGGCACATGTTTTAAAAGATCAGAATAATATAATTTATACGAGTGGATTAACTTGTGCGGTGGAAATGGCAAAACTAACGAAGGCTAAAATATTTGTGACAGGCGGAAACATGAATACAAGAAGCTTTAGTGTCAACGGTATGGATGGAATTCGCTGCTTAGATAAGGTGAATTTCGATATTGCTTTTATTTGTGTCACTCGTTATTCATCCACGACTGGTTTTACTTGTGAATCCTTAGAAGATTGTGAGCTAAAACGAAAAGCAATCGAAAAGGCAAAAAAGATTGTTGTTTTAATGGATTCTAGTAAGCTAGAAAAGAAGGGAACCTATACCATTTGTCAATTGGATCAGGTCGATGCTCTTGTGAGTGATTCATTACTTTCAGATAGTTTTAAAGAAGAATGTAAAAAACATGGACTATCTGTATATTGATAATAGAAAGTCCTAAGAAAGGACAAATATGAAAACAGCACTTCAAAAGCTTGGAAAAAGCTTATCTGCGATGGTCATGCCAAATATTGGGGCATTTATCGCATGGGGATTTATTACTGCTTTATTTATTGAGGATGGATGGTGTCCTAATAGTCAATTAGCTTCCATTCAACCTTATATGTTGACGTATTTACTTCCAGTTTTAATTGCGGCAACTGGAGGTAGAATGGTCGGTGGCGATCGTGGCTTGGTTATGGGAGCCATTGCGATTGTTGGTTGTATTGCCGGAGTCGGTGGTACAGATGGACAACCTATGTTAATGGCAGCTATGATTATGGGACCTTTTGCGGGTTGGATCATTAAACTATTTGATGAGAAAATGGACGGCCATATGCCAGCTGGCTTTGAAATGTTAATTAATAATTTCTCAGTAGGAATTTTAGGAATGCTTATCGCAATTTTAGGATACTATATTATCGGACCATTTATGACGGGTGTTCTTACGGTTTTGACAGCAGGCGTTGATTTCTTGGTGAACAAAGGATTGATTCCATTGGTTGCGATATTTATAGAGCCAGCGAAAGTATTATTCTTAAATAATGCGATCAATCATGGAATTTTCACACCAATTGGAGCTGAACAAGCTGCTCAGACTGGAAAATCAATTATGTATATGCTCGAGGCAAATCCTGGACCAGGGTTGGGCGTTTTATTGGCGTATTGGTTATTTTCAAAAGACAAAACAACCAAAGATTCAGTGCCAGGAGCCGTCATTATTCATTTCCTTGGAGGTATTCATGAAATTTATTTTCCATATGTTTTGATGAATCCAGTTGTGATTGTAGCACCAATCCTTGGCAATATTTGTGCGATTGCGTACTATTCTATATTTAATATTGGCTTAAAAGGACCATCAAGTCCGGGCTCTATTATTGCCTTTCTATCCATGGCAGAAAAGGGAGCTGTATTTGCGACGGCATTAGGCGTTGTGATTGCGGCAGGCGTTTCGTTTTTGGTGGCAAGTCCAATCGTTAAAATTTCAGCGACGAAAAATTTGGATGAAGCAAATAAGAAAATGCAGGCGATGAAAGCACAAAGTAAAGGTAGAAGTGAAGCTTTATTAGATGTGTCTTTGGTTCGAAAAATTGTTTTTGCGTGTGATGCGGGTATGGGATCAAGCGCAATGGGAGCCACAAAATTTAGAAATCGTTTGAAAGAAGTTCGTCCAGATTTAACGATTATAAATACATCAGTAGATACAATTCCTGTTGATTGTGATGTTGCGGTTGTACAGGAAACTTTGGTGGAACGCGCAAAAAAATCAGCTCCATTCGCAAAGATTGTGACAATATCTAACTTTTTGGCAGATCCTGCTTTAGATGATTTGTATTTTCAATTATCAACAGGAGATGCGATGATAAGAGAATCTGTAGAAGAATCAACGGTGAAAACACAAGAAAATGTCATCCAATTGGATGGTATTCAATTGAATTTACCATCTGTATCTAAGGAAGAAGCGATTACAGAAGCTGGAAAGTTATTACGTAAATTAGGCTATGTTGATGGAGCCTACATTCCTGCCATGTTGGAAAGAGAAGAATTGGTAAGTACTTATATAGGTATGGGACTAGCAATTCCGCATGGTACTACACATGGAGATGATGTGATTCACAAAACAGGTATTGTGTTGTTGCAGTATCCAGACGGCATTCAATTTGGAGATGAAAAAGCTCAACTTGTGATTGGTATTGCAGGAAAAGGTGGAGAACACATGGAAGTACTTTCTAAAATCTGTTTAGCTCTTGAAGATGAGAAAGTATTGAACAAAATGAAAACAACAAATGATAAAGAGTGGATTTTAAAACAATTATCATAAATAAAAAGGTCGTTATGCTGAAGTAACGACCCAATTTTTATTTATTTAATCGAGGCTCTAATGCCTTATATAAAAGTGGTACAAGAATAAGACCTAAGATTGCCGTAGGAATCATGTAGTAGGCATTGTATGTGATAGAACCCCAAAGAGGAGTAGCCCAAACAATACATCCTGAAACGGTAGAGCATACAAAACGGATAAAGTTTGTGATCAATACTCCTGAATAGAAATATTTCACATTAGGGAATAGGCAAGCTACACCATATACACTAAATGCCAATAAGTAATCTAAAACAAATCCTAATAAATTTGGTGTATACATTGGACCCGTCACAAATTGAGCAAATACACTCACTACACTCACTAACAATCCTTTTTGCCAACCCAAATGATAACTAGCCATGAGTAAGGCAATGGTAGAAAGTCCTAAGCTTCCACCTTGAGGCATCTGTAACAATGGTAAAGTATTGATAAATGTATCCAACACCATAAATAAAGCTACATAGAATGCCATTAAAACTAGATCTTTTACAGTAATTTTTTTATTCATTTTTATCGACTCCCTTCGCTAGAATTACCTAGATCAGGTCATTAGGGTATAATCTCAGCAGTAAGCACCCCTGTCATGACACAAAACAAAGTATAGTCTTTAATTTTTGTGTTGTAAAGTGAAATAATAGACTTCTGGTGTGGCTTTTAAACGCAGATTGACATGCGTACAA
>CAVBGZ010000061.1:0-14861 GCA_963595075.1 Waltera intestinalis | reverse complement strand
GATAAAAGCTCAACAGGGTGAAAACAACATCCTGCCATAGAGGAGGTAAAAAAATATGAAAAGTGCAAATTTTTATGACTACGATATTAAAAACAGAAAAAAAGTAGGTAGAAAGGAGTTAGTAGATATGTCTATTAAAGAAGCATGTGGTAATGCTCTTAATAGTGTATTTACATATAAACTTAAACCTACGTTTAAGTCAAGAATGATATTCAGTAATGGATACGGCCTTGATATTATTGAAGACCCCATCTTTAAAGATAAATATGAGGTGGCTGTTATTATTGGAGTGAGTCTAGAAGACTCGATTGTATTCAGTAAAATGAATACAAAACTTGCAGGACATCACATTTGTGATGGCGTTGCAAACAATCTAACTTTGCACGAAGCGTTTGAGATTGCCGAAGAGCTTCAGCAATTAAAGAAAAAAGCTAAAGGCTTTTCAACTAATATCATTATTGGTTAAAAGCAAAAAGGACTGAGGCCTTCTCAGTCTTTTTTTTGCTAATATTGAGTAGGATTCTCTTTAGATTGTTTAACAACGTCTTTATATTTAACGATTAGTCTATTGACGTCTCGCAATCTTTCTGGAGATAAGACTTTAATTGTTTTGCGATTAAACTCAAATAAAGAAGTTACTTTTGCGAAGTACATTACTAAGAAGTCCAAATCTGGAGTGCCGTAGTAATCTTCAGCAAATCTTGCAGGAGCATAGTAATACTTCTTATCTAGTTGAATTTCCTCTAGAAATTCATCTTGCTCAAAGTAATCTCTATAGTCATCTAGAATATTTGCAATAGGGAAAACATTATTTTTATATTGGCAGAATAACTCCATATTATCGATTTGCCAGACATCTGAAGGGATCTGCTCAATTTGTGTCATAAGTGTTGGTTGTTTATATGAATTGTTTGTTGCCAAAATATCACCTCAAAGTAATTAGTAATCGGTATTATACCAACTTATTGAAAATGCCGCAGCGCCACCTGCACCTGCAACACAATATTTTGATGAGGTTCCTTCAAGAGTAGTTTGTGAAGACCATCCCCCGCCACCGGATCCGTAAGATCCATCAATATTTTCTTTAGTTTGTCCGAATGTATATTGCAGCGATGCACATCCTCCACATGCAAATATGGATGCGGTTCCCCCACCTACTACTGCAGACTTTTTGCCGGAGCCGTATTGAATGTATGATCCGCGTGTATAACATTCGCTATAATATGCATTATACTTCTCACTCGTCAGACTGGTTTTATCACCATCATATATTACATTATATTGACAAGAATACTTGACTGAACGAAATGGTATAATGTAATGTCCGTTATTCATTCGATGAACAAATTGCTTGCCATCTGCAATATTATATACCTGACCGAGTAAAGTTATCGAACTATCGGTATCGATATCATATCTATTTGAATCATTTTCATTTACACAATCGGTTATGTACTCACACTCTTCCGATAATCCGCCTTTACCAGATGCGATAATATATTTTTGTCCAAGTTTAAATAAAATCTCACAATTATAGGCAGCGTTTCCACCATTACCATTATATCCCATTGGATAAATACATGAGATAGATTGGGTTGGGTGAGCTGGAATTTTAATTATGCATTGTGGGTATTTAGCACTACTATATGTGTCGTCATCGCTAGTTCCGTAGGTATCTTTCATCAATAAAATCAAGCTAGCAGAATTTCCAGCATTTCCACCATTTGCTAATTTATATTTATCTGATTTTCTGTCGACGGTATTGTATGCTCCTCCTCCACCCTGTCCGTTTATCAAAATATATAATTTATTTTCCGGTAGATTACTTGCTAATTTAACTGCATGGCCATATTCATTTAATAGTGGAGGATAATAATATTTCATGATATCGTGCATCGTGACATAACTCAGATTGTTTTTAACACTATCATGCAGTGTTACACCTTCAGTATAATAATCTTCCTGAAGGTATAAAGTCTTATTATAAAAAAAAATTGAGTATAATTTATATGGCGGGACTGAATCCGCAATGACTCTATCTCGATTTTCATATTTTTCATCGATGCTATCTCTAATGTTCTTGCTAACTGATGAAGATAAGATATCACTGCAGCTAGAATATGATGCATCATATCCTATAGGCCCAACTGTTGTAAATTTTGTATAAACTGATTGAATAGGGATTGCATACACGTCTGACTCTGAAATGGGGCTATCTCCATTTCCTTTATATAGCGAGTTAATAAATTTAGTGTATTCTTCAGATGTAATGCTCGTATTTTTTGATGCATTTTTTATCGTATAATTTAAATGATAACGAAGAACATTGATATCACTACCATCCGTATTCACTGTTTCTGTTTTTTTAATAAGTGGAATGCACAATAGACGGTTGTTATTAGTTAAATGTTTTGTCATTATTGCCCATCTATATGTTTTATCTAATAAATTTTTATCTTCATCGGTAGCATATAAAAAAGTATCTAATCCATCAGCATAATATTTACCGATGTTTGATTGGATTTTAACATCACCATATACCGTAAATCTAATATCCTTATATTTATCTAAAACATCTGCACGTGTCGTTGTATCATATAGTTTAAATTTAGTGTATTCTTCAGATATAATACTCCCTGATGGATACAATAATCCAACTTCGGGCAGATCATCGGTCTCATCAACAGCCATCTCGGATCCATCATCTTCTGTCGGATATCGTTTTTGAATTGTTTTACTACTATTATATGTCGTACGTGTTTGTATGCTATTAAGGCATGTTAAATCTGTTCTATATATTTCGCGAATAAAAGGTTTTAAATACGTCAAATCATCAGAGGTACTACTGCTATAATAGCGATCGCGTGTTATATTAAGTGTAGATGAATCATACCCTGATGATCCACCACTATCTTCTGTGCTAATATCAACACTCATTAATATCAACTGCTCTGTAAAACATATTTTTTACGCATGCTCATCATCGGCTATTCACTCGATCTACGCAGAGTGCCTTACAGTGCCTCTTAGCATCTCACACTTGGGCGAGCCCACCCAGTTTTTTCATTGTATGATTTTACAGATTTCCTTTCTATAATTTTTTGCTCGTTTTTGGAAAATTTTCTGTAAATAACTTTATAATAAATTATTCTACATTCATATATAAAATCAGATACTGCTGAAATTCTCCTTATTTAAAATTGGAGAGGGGTTTAATCCTCTCCATTTATCTTTCTTTTTAATTCTTCGATTTCTTTTTGTTGTTCTTGAACTGCTTTAATTAGTAAATAAACTAATTTAGACTCTTTTACTGAAAGATATCCGTCTGCATCTTCGGAAACAAATGAAAAGTCTCCAATTTTCTTATCTTCTAATTCTTGAGCTATTACTCCAATTTGATGTGTGTCTGGATCTGATTTATATTCAAATGAATATGTTTTCATGTCATTTACAATATCAAGTGCAGAATAATCTAATGCAGTAATGTTTGTTTTTAAACGCTCGTCTGAGGTTGCATTAAACGATGCTGCTTTAATTTCCTTAGTTGAAACAATTGGAATGCTGACAGACATTTGGCTACTAGTAGTAACCATCAGATTACTCCGCATGCCATCACCACAATAAATAAATTCAATAGCAGATTTAGATAACGCTGTTCTAATCCCAATATCCATATCCGCTCCAACAGCAAGCGAACTGGTAACATATAAACTTTTAATCGTAGGATAACTTGCAAGCGACATACTTCCACTTGTGGAGTCATATGTAATAAATGATCCATCAAAGTTTGGCTTTACTGCTCCTGCATTATCTGCTGACGCTACTGCCATTGAAATATTGCCATTTGTAATAGATAAACCATTTCCACTTGTTACACTAACTGCCCCTAAACTAGTGTTTGTTGCGGCATTCATCTTAATTACATTATCTTCATAAGATAAACCATTTCCACTTGTTACACTAACTGCCCCTAAACTAGTGTTTGTTGCGGCATTCATCTTAATTACATTATCTTCATAAGATAAACCATTTCCACTTGTTACACTAACTGCCCCTAAACTAGTGTTTGTTGCGGCATTCATCTTAATTACATTATCTTCATAAGATAAACCATTTCCACTTGTTACACTAACTGCCCCTAAACTAGTGTTTGTTGCGGCATTCATCTTAATTACATTATCTTCATAAGATAAACCATTTCCACTTGTTACACTAACTGCCCCTAAACTAGTGTTTGTTGCGGCATTCATCTTAATTACATTATCTTCATAAGATAAACCATTTCCACTTGTTACACTAACTGCCCCTAAACTAGTGTTTGTTGCGGCATTCATCTTAATTACATTATCTTCATAAGATAAACCATTTCCACTTGTTACACTAACTGCCCCTAAACTAGTGTTTGTTGCGGCATTCATCTTAATTACATTATCTTCATAAGATAAACCATTTCCACTTGTTACACTAACTGCCCCTAAACTAGTGTTTGTTGCGGCATTCATCTTAATTACATTATCTTCATAAGATAAACCATTTCCAGCATTTACTTTAACCGCACCACATTCAGTATCTGATGCAATATTCATCTTAATTACATTATCTTCATAAGATAAACCATTTCCAGCATTTACTTTAACCGCACCACATTCAGTATCTGATGCAATATTCATCTTAATTACATTATCTTCATAAGATAAACCATTTCCAGCATTTACTTTAACCGCACCACATTCAGTATCTGATGCAGCTGACATTGAAATTACTCCGCCGTCCGAAATCTTTAATCCATTTTCTTCTGTAACTTTGACAGACCCATTTGTAGATGCAGTTGCTGCTTTTAGATATAATTCACCATCAAGAAGTGTTAATCCTGATTCAGGAACGGAAGTTTCCTCGTCTGCAGAAGTTTCCTCTGCTAAAGCAATACTATTAGCAAATCGAGCTGAATTGATTTTTGTTGGACTTATGCACTTACAAACAGTAATTGCACCAATAACTCCATCATCTGTTGCGGTAGAGAATGAAACTTCACCATCTTGTGCGATGTCCAATCCGTTTCCAGGTTTAATATGGACAGTACCGTTTAATTCGTCAGTTGCTATGTTAAGACCAAGTTTCCCATCAATTAAATTAAGACCGGATGCATACCCAGAAGATGACGACGCTGTAAATGTTCGAATTCCGTTGCTATCAATATTAACTCTAGTTAAAGCCGAAATTAAACCAAATCCACTATGAGCATCTTCATTTTCAGATGCTACTCCAACATGAAGCTTTCCAGATTCAATTTTAAATCCATCTAGAGGCGTAGTATCACTATCGCTTAATTTAACTGAATAATTTGCTGCTTCCATACGATTAGTCATCATATTTAAAGCTGTAATTAAACCAGGAGCTTGGCTGTAATCATTTGACCAGCTGTCAGCAGATTCATCCATGTCATTTATTTTTACATTATTATTTAATGTTTTTTCAGTTGATCCGTCATTTTTTTTAATAATTTCAGAACGAGTTAATATGTATTGTAGGCTATCACCAGAAAGGTTGTCTATAATCTCACAGGATGTATGCTCGTCTGAACTAGAATCATCTAATCCGGAATTATACGCTATACCTACTCTGCATTGTCCATCATTATCGATAAAAAATCCTCTGCTTAAATAAACTGGGTTTCCAGAAGAATCTTTAACCGGAACTATATTTAAAACAGAAGGTATTCCAGTATATTCTGAAATTGATAAATTATTTAATAAATTATCCGTATCATTCTGATTTTCTGCTGATACGTAATATATAGCCAATTGAGATTCGAACTTTTTAGTCGTTGCATTATAATATGGTCCTAATAGTGGCTTATATCCAGATTCAACGTCTTGATATGTTCTACCCCCAACAACATCGGATTTAACAGTAGTTTCTGAATCAGAATTTATTTTTATTAAATCTAATAATGATTCTGGAGCCTTTGTTGTAGAAATATCAGATATTTTTATTGCTCCATTACCCGATAATGTATTATTTAACTGAGCTACGGTGCTATTGCTTCTATAAGAATAAATACCTACATATGGAGAAGTACTATAATCAATATCATCACCATTACGAGTCATTCCAAGCTCGATTAAGTCATCTGATGTGGATAAATCTGTTTTAGTAATATTTATTACATTATCAATTTTTAATTGCTTTGCAGAAAAAGTTCCTTCGACAGATAGATCCCCTTTAAGATTTGTATTACCAGATAAATTTATTGAAGCGTTGCTAGATATATCAAGGCTTCCATCATTTGATATTGAAATTCCGCTTATAGAAGAACCAATTTGTCTAACATTTGGAATTTCAGATAGCACACCAGATCTAATTTGATCATTATTATCAATAAACAAAACTCTATTTGTTGAATTATTAATGACTGCAGACTTATAATTAGTTGTTTTGTAACTTTCACCTGCATACATGCTTTGACCTAGAACAAAATTATCTACAGTTTGTGAGCTGGATGCGGTAATATCTGAACTTGTAATAGATAATTCATTTTGTTGCCCATTATTAGAGACTTTTACGGTTATACCGTCTTGATTAAGGGTTAATGAGCTGCCAGTGTCACTATTGATCTTAGTAACTCCTGAAATTGAACCATTTACTTTAATGGAAGATCCGATATTTATTTCTTTCCCACCTTCAGAGGTAATACTAGCTGTCACTAATTCTCCAGCTTTAGCTAGATCAGCACTTAGTCCATTAGAACTTAATGTAGTATGAACACTTTTTTTACTATCCGAAATTGTTAATACTGACTTAGCTGCATCGATAACTAAATTTCCGGCAGTTAGATCAGTAGTAATTGAGCCTCCAGTAATCTCTGCATTTTTAATACTTGCAGAGGCAATATCTGCTGAAGTTTCAACTGTAATCTTTTTCACATTTGCGTTGTTAGCCGCAATATTTTCAGTAGTTAAGCTGTTTCCTGTAATAATTGATTCTTTACGCTCATAATACTGTTCAGGATTCCAATTTGGAATGCACACTGCAACAGTGTAGATGTCTCCATTTTTTTCATAGTATGTTTTATTACTATCTTTAGCAGAATCTGTAGTTTGTACATAACTTGCAATAACATGAAGATTATCGGCAATATCGACGGTTTTGTTTAAAGAATTTGGAACTATTTCATATACAGACAATTTTGTTTTGTCTCCAATAGCTCTAACTTCTCCAGAAATATTTATACTTTCAGTGTTTTGTACATCAATACTTCCGCCACCAAGAGTAGAACTTGCACCAACTGTTAGATTTCCAGATCCATAAAGCTCTCCAGATCCATTAGATCCAACACGCACAGGGCCTTCAATATTCACTGATGGTGATGCAATTAAAATTTCTGAACTGTCTTCTGAGCTAATCATGCTGATAGATGAATCAGAATTATTACCACTCGTGAATTTAATAGTATTTGCATTTTCAGTTATTGTATTTGCACTAACAATTATAGAATCAGAGACAGTCGTTTTTTCTGACGTTAAATTCTTTATTAATTTTGGAGAATTTGTAATACTTAAGGATTCATTATTTTTACGTGGTGAAATATAATCAGTTTTAACAGTATTTGTCTCTACGGTATTAGATATTGAAGCATTTCCAATAACTGTTAATTCTCCTAAAGTATCTGCATCGTTAGATGAAACAGAAATATTTACTACATTTAGCTCATTTATACCAGATAAACTATTTCTTCCATTTAATACAATATCTGACTGATGCATAATGTAAGGAATATTTTCATATGCATCTTCTGATGAGAAGACAGCCAATTTCTTTTGTTTTGAAGAATCTGAATTAAATTCTTCAGAAATTGTTTGCAATCCACATTCTCTAACATTCTTATGAATAATTACATAATTATACTTAATATCAGCAATTGAACAGCCATCAAAATAATTTTGATTTCCGATAGCTACGACAATGTCTCCTGGATTTATAATTTCATATTTTACAATAATATCAGTGTCGCCATTTTTTGTTATTGAAACTGCTACTTTTGTTCTTGATCCATTATAAAAATATCCCATTCTATTTTTAGGCATTGTTTTTAAATTATCGATTGGTTGAGGATAGTTCAAGATTTCAATAGCGTCTTCTGAGTATGAAGAAGACATGCCTATTGTACTGTAATTTTCAGCATGTGTTAAATACGCCTTTTTAATGTATTCGTTATTTAAACAAACATATCCATTTGTCAATAAATCTTTTAAATATTTTAATGTCGGAATAGTATCTGATAAAGATAATGATGAATTATTTTTAAGATATTTTTCGTCATCGAAATATGTAAGATTATAATCATTTACATTAATATATCCACTATTGCGATCATTCGCAACCTTTTCATTATCATTAACAATTTTATAATTTAATTCTGGAGTATTTGTACTTTTTTGGGTTAAAATATAGTTATGAGTATTGCTATCGTCTCTAGATTTTTCATTACTAACAACCTTTGTGTTAGTTGCATTCGCTTGATATAAAATGTTGTTTAATGTATCAGTTTTATATAAATTTGATGCAAGAGGTGTTGTTGATGTGGATCCATTATTTAAAATAGCAGATAAAGCCTTTGCAGTAACTAAATATTGATCAGTTGCGTCAATAGAAACTGCAAGTAATGAAATTGGTTGAACTATTGAAACTAAATATCTAGGAGTAGTGCCATTTTCCAGGTAACCATCTTGATATTTTGTAATAATTGCTGGAGCGTAGATAAATGGGTTGATAATATCATTTTGATTGAATTTATATGAATTATCTATACTTAATTGATTTAAATTCCAGCTATCAGTATTAAAATTGTTAATAATACGTGGCGTATCTTATTATTTTCATCTTTATAATTTTTTTGTATGTAGATTTTTTCATTATAATAAACTATTAATAAAGAGATGTTTGCAATAATATTCCATGAAGAGCTGCTAGTTAGTGTTACCTGATTAAATTTATTAATTTTTGCAGCTATATCAAAATATTCAAGTCCGTTATCGGAACTTGTAACTGGACATAATCTATAAAAGTCATTTATTAATGAGTCATATGTTAAATCATCATAATAGTCTCGAGATGCATTGAAATTATTTAAACTTGCATAATTTTTGATTTGATCGACATAATCTGATGTCATTTTTCCATCGGTTACAGAATATTCATATTTTTGATTATTTTCATCTTTATAATATAAAACATTGTAATCTTCAGTATCTTTATCAGTTCCAATGGCGGTTACATCTGTGCTTGTTAATGCAAATAATATTTTAGATTCCTCACGTTCAGACACAGATTCTCCGCGTTTATTTAATGAACCATTTGCAAAATTAATTGTACGATTTAGTAAATCATCATAAGAAGAAACTACTGGCTCATCAATTTTTGCACCTTGATACATTGAGCTAAAATCTGGTAAATATTGATCTCCGATTACTGAAACTGACGTGAAAGATTCTGTCATTACTCCGGTTACGGCTGTTTCACTGTTACCAAAATAGATTCCGCCCTCAACGGAATTGACGTCTCCGATCTTAGTTGATCCGTCTACCGTTAATAAATCGCTGAATTTAATTGTTTTGGCTTCTAAAATGTTTGCAGATAATTTCTTTACATTATTAGTATAATCAAGAGTTCTCTTAATTACATCTAAAGAAGTTTCACTTGCAGTAGAATCGTATTGAAGTTTTTGCTGATTTTTTGCATCATAGAACGAGTCTATTACAGTTGATCCGTCAGATATCTTTTTTGTAAAGCAAATTAAAGAATAACCAGAATATTCTGTTGCGTCTATTTTGCTAAAATATGTTTCCGCAGAATCAATCGTGATATCATTAATCTTAGTTCCTAGCTGAATAGTATTTGTTTTCTTTTCAGCAATATATCTATTCTCTTTTATCTTAATTTCCCAGATGTCATTTGTTATACCGGTGTTCTTCCATATAAACTTATTCAAATATTTAAAATTTAAATAAGGAGTATCATCGAATGAAATGTTTGAAGATTCATCTTTTATGAATATTTCTGAGTCGTTGAAAACATTTGTTCTATTTCCAACTGTTACATCTTCAGTGGTATTTAGTGTTCCATCTACCTTAAGATTAGAAATATCAGCGCATGCAGCATCTAGATTTCCTGCCGTTAAATTTCCAACGGTAGAATCTTGTTCAACAGTAAATTTAGATTTTTCTCCTGTAGCATCTATTAAATTTGTAACATGTAAATCGTTAGTAATAGCATTGTTTGTTACATTTAAAGATTCAACAACAGAATTAGTTTTGATTGTAAAAACAGAATCATCACCAGTAGCTGCTAATTTATTTGCTACTTCTAAATCTTTAGTTGATGCACTACCGCTTACATTTAATTCATTAATGTTAGAATTATCCGTTACTTCAAAAACAATATCTCGTGTTTCGTCATCATCATCTGTAACTTGAGTTCCAGTAGATTTAATCTTGTTTGCTACTTCTAAATCTTTAGTTGTTAAATTGTTTGTAACTTTGAGTTTCTTTACATTGGAATTATCTTCAATTGTAAAAGTAGATTCTTTTCCGGTAGCAACGGCTTCATTTACGATATTTAAATCTTTAGTGGATAGCTCATTTGTTACATTTAATTTACCTGCGGTAGAATCCCCTTCAATAGTGAAAGCAGCTTCTTTTCCTGTAGCATTTAATTGATTTGTAACGCCTAGATTTCCTGCCGTTAGATTGCTTTTTACAATTAAATCATTATTAACAATTGAATCTTTCTTAACTTCAAGATTACCTGAAGTGAAATCATTTTTAATACTTGCATTATTCCCAACAGTTGCGTCGTTTGTAACTGTTAAATTGCCACGGATCATAGCATTATTTGTAACTTCTGTATTTCCTAAAACATCTACATTGATTGTAGAAGCATTAGCAGTTTCTTCTGATCCTAAAATACTTTCACTGTTGAAATCAATTGTGGCTAATAACGTAGCGTTTTCATCAATTTCACTAACTTCTGCAGTTAGAACTGACTTGATGATTCCATAGAAAATTTCTTTTCTTGTGTTGGTTGTTCCAAACTTTTGAGTAGATGGAGTACCATCTTTATTAACAAGCTTAGCATAGAAAGCATTTCCGCTAGTTTGTCTTAAAGAATAAATTTCTACATTGCATTTGTTATCGGTTGCCGCATGAGCATTTGAAATTTTATATACCGAATTCTCATCAGCTTCAAAATAAAAGCTGAATAAATCTGTTGTTACGTAAGTACCAATTTTAAATTTATTAGTATCGGCTGCGAATAAGAAACACGTTGAATTCTCAATATTTGTTTCATATTCTAGAGTTTTATAAAGAACATTTTTAAAATCTTTAACATCCATACTATCACCTATTTCTTATTCTTTTTTAGATTTGCCAAGAAATCATCTAGTGCAGATTGTGAAGAATCTGAACTGTAGTTGTGAGTTTCGTTAGCGGTAGTTTTTGTATTAACATTCGTTACATTGATATTTACATTACCAGCTGGAACTTCTTCCTCTGTTTTCTCTTCATCAATTTCAGGAGTTTCAACTTCTGTTGTTTCATTTAAATTCATATCAATCACAGGAGTCTCTATTTCTGTGATATTAGAAACTGAAGTGTCTGTTTTCTCTTCTGTAACTTTCTCATAATTTTCTTTAAGCTTCTTCTTAGAGCTCTTCTTAATCTTTTCTTGTTTTTCTTCTTTCGTAAGTTCTTCGTCTGGCTTCTCTAAGTCCTTACTCGTTTTGTAATCAGAGATAATATCGCCGACGAATTTCTTAGCAGATCCAAATAAACGCTTGAAAATATTTTTCTTCTTTTCTTCTGTAGTAGCATCTGAATTAACTACTTCTTCGTTCTCATCTTTCGAATCTGGATCAAATAATGATGCAGTATCTTTAGCAGTATCAACAATTATGTTGTCGATTGCTTCTTTAGTTTCTTCTAAGCCAACTGCTTCATATGCTTCTTCTTTCTTATCTTCTTCTACCTCAGATAAATCTAGTTTAACAATTGTGACAAATTCTTCTCCGGCTCTCTTTATAGACTGGAAGATATTTTCTGATGTAGCATCTGTTGGAACATCTCCAATCTTGCCATCTCCATCAATGTCAGTATTTGTAATAGTTTCAACTCGTTTAGTTAGCTTTCCATCTTCATTAAAGTAAAGGCCAGCTTGGATTAATAGAACTTTAACTTTTCTAGATTTGATATCTTTTATTCCAAGTCTCTTTAATTTAGCTGCACAGATCGCAAAAGCAAATCCAATTGTAATAATAGACTCAATTACACTATAAACTGTTACATTTCCACCACTTTGAGAAATAGCTGCTGCAACATCTTCTGAAACTGAACCGAATATAATTCCTAAGATTGGAGTATCTTTGGTAATGTAACCGCCACAAGCCAATCCTAATCCTACAATAAATAAAATCCATATAAATACAAAGATATTTTTAATAAACCAGATTTGTAATAGTTTTAATCTTAATTTAAATTGTTGCCATTTTGTTAATTTAGATTTTCCGTTATCTGACATAGTATCACTTCCGTATATTGCTCATATAATTAATTGTTCCGGCGATTATTTTATAATAAAAAAAGAAAAAGAACTAGAATAATCTAGTTCTTCTTAGTATCTTTCCAAACTTCATATTGCGACACTCTAGCGTCGTTAGGAACTTCGAAAGATAAATCATCTGAAACTGTTACTTTATATGAAACATAAACAATCTTCTCAGCACTTGTATAAAGTCCATCAACCGGTTGAATCTCAACTTTGATCTTATCTGAACTTAATTCATAAACTTTGAAATCTGAAATATTTTCAGCTAATTCAAATCCAAATGTTCTATTCTCTCCATTATCAACAATTTGATCTTCTAATAAAACCGGATAATCTACACGATATAAATCTACAGCATTATTATCTCCAATATGAGCAGATGCAACTACTGAAGAGTTTCCATAGGTAATTGACTTGATATAAACTTTAATGTGGCTAAATGTAACATCATCAGTATCACCAAAAGTGAGCGTAATATCAGCATCTGTCTTGCTTGTGAATATAAAATAAGATCCTTTGTCAATTGAATTCCAAGTAATTATTGTTCCTTCAGATTCACCTTCTGTATTATGCTTGAAGAATTTGTAAGTTGTGGTGTTATATGTTACAGCACCTTCTCCTTCAAATCCAAATGTTACAGTCTTAATTGAATATGATTTAGGATTATCTAGCGAGATGTGAATCTTTACTTGATGATCTACTCCGACTAAACCCTGCTTCAAATCTGTTTTCTTTACAGCACCGTCTGAAATATAGAACGCTGCTAAATTTACTTCATCATTCTTAATCGAATTATTTGAAGTGCTGCCACAAGATGCTAGAGCGAATAGGCATACTAGACTAGTAATTAATACCTTAAATAATGCATAAATTTTTGTTGTTACTGTTTTTTTCATCGAATATCTGATCCTTTCTATATTTTATTCTATTAATGTATTGTTATTTGAAATAAATTATTTTATAAAAAAGAGCAGATTAGCGCTTTCTTTTTAATTCGATAATATTTCAATAATTTTTAAATCATTTGGACGGTCATCTGAAATATCTTTATTCCAACTGTCCATATCTAATTTATAAATTGTGTTTGAAGTTACTGCGAATCCTTTGTCTAGATCGATTTCCTGAATATTTGATGTATAAAGTACTTGTCCATCTTTGAATTTATTTCTAACTCTATCGTTATAAATAATTCCATTAATTGAATAATTTAAATTATTACCTCCATTTCTAATAACTATTACCCAATTTTTTAATATTGGGCACCTATCACTATTAGGATCTATTTTATTTTTATTTTTTAATTCCATAATCTTCTACTAATATTTCGTTTAGAATATCAAAGGTTTCTTTAAGCGAGTTGTTTCTTATTTCTTCGTTAAAGAATGTATTGGAGTGTGCGTCATTTAATATAGAAATAACATCTGCATAATTATATGAACGTATAGCAGCAACTAATTTCCAACCATCACCATATTTTAATTCCTTGTCAAATATTTCTTTAATTTTTTCTCTTCTTTTGATTTCCTTAATTGTGTTTTTATAATTCGTTTCTTTCGTCTTTTCTAATTTTCTTTCTATAATTAATTATTACCCAATTTTTTAATATTGGGCACCTATCACTATTAGGATCTATTTTATTCTTTATCTAAAATCCCCTTTTATAATAAATTGTTCCGAGCATTATTTTTTAAAATAATAGTTCAGTTGTGTTTGGAGCTTTTTTTTTCATATATTATTATAGTGAATAAGGTTAGAGATAAACCTTATTATTTTGAATTATGGTTAGAGTTAAACCAGATAAAAGCTCAACAGGGTGAAACAACATCCTGCCATAGAGGAGGTAAAAAAATGAAAACTATGTTTAAAAAGGTCCACAGATACAGAGGACCTAAATTGACTCGTGCAGAAAAAGAATTTATCCGCAATATAATACAAAATTATCGAAAAATCGATAAAACTATTGTGTTTAAAACAATGGTTGAACGGGCATACTGTTGGAACTGCATGCGTTCCGACGATGACGACGATTTGTATTACATCACGTTAAAGTACATAGATGCTGCTGGTGAGAATGAAGTATCCTCACCGGTGTATAAAAGAGGAACGTGTTTTAAAGGTATAAAGGACTATTGCACATATACCTTAGAAGAATTAGGAATAAAGGAGGAGGAATAAAAGCGGGAGAGTTATCTTGGCTCTTTTTTTATAAAATAATCACTAGAACAATTTATAAAATACTATATAATTATATTATATTTAAA